>NZ_LZHR01000061.1:0-37467 GCF_001690675.1 Gilliamella sp. Occ4-3 | reverse complement strand
ACACTGGGTTTCCCCATTCGGACATCGACGGCTATTACGCTTTTTATCAGCTTACCGTCGCTTTTCGCAGATTAACACGTCCTTCTTCGCCTCTGATTGCCTAGGCATCCACCGTGTACGCTTAATTTCTTAACCTTACAACTCACAGTTGTCTTGGTTTAAATTACGCTTTCTTCTCTTTCTTACTTATTCTCTTTTCATTTATAGATTGTTCAATCAAAGTTCAATAAACTTTAACTCAACCTATAATTAAAAGTCTTTCGTAAAAACGAGAACTCGTTTCTTTCAGCTTGTTCCTAATTGTTAAAGAGCTTTATCTTTCTATTCACTTAACCACTAAATCAAGCAAATACAAACATAATTTTTTTAAAAGAGACTTCTTTAATGGTGGAGCTAAGCGGGATCGAACCGCTGGCCTCCTGCGTGCAAGGCAGGCGCTCTCCCAGCTGAGCTATAGCCCCATTGTTTTCACTTCTTCAACCCGTTAAAGCCAAAACCAGCAAAACCAAGATTGAATTGGTGGGTCTGAGTGGACTTGAACCACCGACCTCACCCTTATCAGGGGTGCGCTCTAACCACCTGAGCTACAGACCCAATAAAGTGACTCTTTCTTCTAAACAAACAATCTGTGTGAACACTTACGAGCACTTCGTAAGGAGGTGATCCAACCGCAGGTTCCCCTACGGTTACCTTGTTACGACTTCACCCCAGTCATGAACCACACCGTGGTAAACGCCCTCCCGAAGGTTAAGCTATCTACTTCTGGTGCAACCCACTCCCATGGTGTGACGGGCGGTGTGTACAAGGCCCGGGAACGTATTCACCGTGACATTCTGATTCACGATTACTAGCGATTCCGACTTCATGGAGTCGAGTTGCAGACTCCAATCCGGACTTAGACGTACTTTGTGAGGTCCGCTTACTCTCGCGAGGTCGCCTCCCTTTGTATACGCCATTGTAGCACGTGTGTAGCCCTGGTCGTAAGGGCCATGATGACTTGACGTCGTCCCCACCTTCCTCCGCTTTATCAACGGCAGTCTCCTTTGAGTTCCCGACCTAATCGATGGCAACAAAGGATAAGGGTTGCGCTCGTTGCGGGACTTAACCCAACATTTCACAACACGAGCTGACGACAGCCATGCAGCACCTGTCTCACAGTTCCCGAAGGCACTCTCGTATCTCTACAAGATTCTGTGGATGTCAAGACCAGGTAAGGTTCTTCGCGTTGCATCGAATTAAACCACATGCTCCACCGCTTGTGCGGGCCCCCGTCAATTCATTTGAGTTTTAACCTTGCGGCCGTACTCCCCAGGCGGTCGATTTATCGCGTTAGCTTCGGAGCCCATCACTCTAGGCAACAAACTCCAAATCGACATCGTTTACAGCGTGGACTACCAGGGTATCTAATCCTGTTTGCTCCCCACGCTTTCGCATCTCAGCGTCAGTATCTGTCCAGAAGGCCGCCTTCGCCACCGGTATTCCTCCACATCTCTACGCATTTCACCGCTACACGTGGAATTCTACCTTCCTCTACAATACTCTAGTTAACCAGTTTTAAGTGCAATTCCTAGGTTGAGCCCAGGGCTTTCACACCTAACTTAATTATCCGCCTACATGCCCTTTACGCCCAGTCATTCCGATTAACGCTCGCACCCTCCGTATTACCGCGGCTGCTGGCACGGAGTTAGCCGGTGCTTCTTCTGTGATTAACGTCAATTAATAAACCTATTAGATTCATCAGCTTCCTCATCACCGAAAGTACTTTACAACCCGAAGGCCTTCTTCATACACGCGGCATGGCTGCATCAGGGTTCCCCCCATTGTGCAATATTCCCCACTGCTGCCTCCCGTAGGAGTCTGGACCGTGTCTCAGTTCCAGTGTGGCTGGTCATCCTCTCAGACCAGCTAGAGATCGTCGCCTTGGTGAGCCTTTACCACACCAACTAGCTAATCCCATATGGGTTCATCAAATGGCGCATGGCCCGTAGGTCCCATGCTTTGGTCTCTCAACTTTATGCGGTATTAGCAGTCGTTTCCAACTGTTGTCCCCCTCCATTCGGCAGATCCCCATACCTTACTCACCCGTCCGCCACTCGTCATCAAGTGCAAGCACTCATGTTACCGTTCGACTTGCATGTGTTAAGCCTGCCGCCAGCGTTCAATCTGAGCCATGATCAAACTCTTCAATTTAAAGTTTGATGCTCAATAACTGTCTCTGACATATTCAAATGAATCTTCAGTGTCACTTATCAAGACTTAATTTTTTAGTCCGTAGACTTTAATCTTTCGTCTCGCAAGTGCCCACACAGATTGTCTGTTTCTTATTTTTAAAGAGCTGACAGCTTATGTTCCTTATCAACCTTTTGTTGATTTAGTTCGCTGTCTCAAGGGTTGCGTATATTACTCACTTCACTTGTGAACGTCAACCCCTATTTTAGAAATTTTTATTTTTTTGTGTTGAATGACTGCTTTTTACACAAATTTAGGCATTATAGGGTTATTTTTAGCTGTTTTGTCACATTAATAGCTTTATTAGTAGCCTCTTTAACTGTCGATGCTCTAGCTAACGCAACACCCATTCTTCTTGTTCCTTTTACTTCTGGTTTACCAAATAAACGTAAATCAGTTTGCGGTTCGCTTAATGCTTTATCAATATTAGCGAAAGTTATTTGTTTTGAATTACCTTCTATTAATAAGACTGATGATGCACAAGCACCATATTGTTCTATAATTGGAATTGGCAATCCTAATATTGCTCTAGCATGTAATGCAAACTCAGATAAGTTTTGTGAAATTAACGTCACCATACCCGTATCATGAGGGCGAGGTGATACTTCACTAAACCATACTTGCTCCCCTTTAACAAATAATTCAACACCAAATACTCCTCGCCCACCTAATGCTTCTGTTATTTTAGTTGCAATATTTTTCGCTTTTTTCAATGCTTTTTCAGGCATCTGCTGAGGTTGCCAAGATTCTCGATAATCACCTTTTTCTTGACGATGGCCAATTGGTTCGCAGAATGAAACTCCGTTAATATGCCGAACAGTCAGCAAAGTAATCTCGTAATCAAAATCAATAAAACCTTCTATGATTACTTTACCTCCACCAGAGCGCCCTCCCTCTTGAGCATATATCCATGAAGATTTAATATCTACTTCACTACGCAATAAAGATTGACCTTTACCCGAAGAGCTCATAACTGGCTTAATCAAACATGGAAAACCGATCTCTTTTACCATTTGTTCATATTCAAATTCGTTTTCAGCGAAACGGTAAGGTGAAGTGGGTAGTTTTAATTCTTCTGCAGCAAGACGACGAATCCCCTCACGATTCATTGTTAATTGCGTTGCTTTTGCTGTTGGAATAACAGTAAATCCTTCTTTTTCCAACTCAACTAATGTAGATGTGGAAATAGCTTCAATTTCTGGAACAATATAATCGGGATTTTCCACTTCAATGACTTTTCTTAGAGCATCCCCATCAAGCATATTAACAATATGATACCGATGAGCTACTTGCATTGCTGGCGCATTAGCGTATCGATCAACTGCAATAACTTCACAGCCAAAACGTTGTAATTCAATCGCCACTTCTTTAGCTAATTCTCCTGCACCACACAGTAATATTTTAGTTGCAGTCGGTGATAAAGGAGTACCTAATTTAGCCATAATTCCCTCATACACAGTTAATCGTTATATCTCAAGAAATAAAAAATCGGGAAAATTATCCCGATTTTTTAATCAATATTAAGCTTGATAAGGATCACGTAAAATCATGGTTTCATTGCGATCCGGACCTGTTGAAATAATATCAATTGGTGTTTCGGTTAACTCTTCAATTCTTTTGATATAAGCTTTTGCTGCTTGTGGCAGTGCATCATAGCTTTTAATACCAAAAGTTGATTCGCTCCAACCTGGCATAGTTTCATAAACAGGTTTAACTAAGCTCCACTCTTCAGCGGCAGCTGGAGCATTTTTGATAACATCACCATTTGGTAATTGGTAACCGACACAAATTTTTACTTCTTTCAGCCCATCTAACACATCAAGCTTAGTTAAACAAAATCCTGAAACAGAATTAAGTTGTACCGCTTTACGCACAGCAACTGCATCAAGCCATCCAGTACGACGGCGACGACCTGTTGTTGCACCAAATTCATTACCTTGTTTACAAAGATACTCACCAACTTCATCAAATAGCTCTGTAGGGAATGGGCCTGCACCAACACGCGTAGAGTAAGCTTTAACAATACCTAACACATAGCCAACATAACGCGGACCAAAACCAGATCCCGTTGCCACACCACCAGCAGTAGTATTAGAAGAAGTTACAAAAGGATAAGTACCATGATCGATATCAAGTAATGTACCTTGTGCACCTTCGAACATAATTCTTTCGCCTTTTTTTCGTGCATCTTCTAAAAGCGCAGGAATATCGGCAATCATAGCAACTAAAATATCAGCCATAGCTAACGTAGCATCTAAAACTTTTTGATAATCTACAGCTTCGGTTTTGTAATAATTGACTAATTGGAAATTATGATATTCCATCACATCTTTTAGTTTTTCAGCAAAAGCTTGACGATCACGTAAATCACCAACTCGAAGTCCACGGCGAGCAACTTTATCCTCATAAGCAGGACCAATACCACGCCCTGTTGTTCCAATAGCTTTATTGCCACGAGCTTTTTCTCGAGCTTGATCTAATGCAATATGGTAAGGCAAAATTAGAGGACATGATTCAGAGATAAGGAGCCTTTCCCTAACAGGAATTCCACTATTTTCTAACTCTTTCATCTCTTTCATCAAAGCGTCAGGACAAAGCACTACACCATTAGCAATAATGCTAATAACATCATTACGTAAAATTCCTGATGGAATTAAGTGTAATACTGTTTTTTCACCATTAATAACTAATGTATGACCTGCATTATGCCCGCCTTGATAGCGAACAACATACTTCGCTTTTTCCGTAAGTAAATCAACAACCTTACCTTTTCCTTCATCACCCCATTGTGTACCTAACACAACAACATTATTACTCATAGACTATTTACTCATTTTGTTAATTATCAGATTTTAATTTCATATATTTAAAAAATTCACTATCAGGACTAATAACTACAATATCATTATCTGTAAAGCTTCGTTCATAAGCTTTTAGCCTTCGTATAAAGCTAAAAAACTCTATATCTTTACCAAAAGCATCAGCGTAAAGTTTGATTGCATTTGCATCACCTTCACCACGAATAGATCGAGATTGACGTTCAGCTTCAGATAATATTTTGGTTACTTCTAATGTAGCCTCTGCTCGTATTTCATCAGCTCTTTTAACACCTTTAAAATGTTGATTTTGGACAATATTATTTCTTTCTGCTTTCATTTCCTCATAAATAGAATTAGATATTTCTTGAGGAAAATTAACTTTCTTTAAGCGGACATCAATAACTTCAATACCGAACGGTCTCATACTTGCTTGATTAACATCTAAAGCTTTTTCATCTTTATTAACTTGCTTTTCAATCGAATTACTTTTATCCAATTCTTTAATAGTGCTATTTAAATTATTCTTTACACGAGAGACTATAGAATTATGAGAGCTATTATTTGTATCATTAACAACATCAATGATATTTAATTTTTCAATTTCTGCTCTTAAACAGCTATTTAATCGAGCAAGTAACAAGTTATCAATACTATTACCACTAGCAATAGTTTCATAATATCGATTAAAATCAACAATCTTCCATTGTACAAAATAATCAACAACTAAATCTTTATTTTCACGTGTTCTAAATTTTTGTTCTTGACCGACATTATTAGGACTATTTGTTGTTTTGATTTTAGCATCAACAATTTTTACATTATCCATTCCTGGAAATTTAAAATGTAATCCAGGTTCAGATAATCCTATAATTTTATTAAACCGTAAAACTATTCCACGAGTACCTTCTTCAATAACATAAGCGCTAGAAAAAAACACACCAATCAAAATTAATACTATAGGAACCAATAATTTGCGCATGCTTTTCTCCTTATCTTCCCATAAACCGTGGAGTCCGCGTAGTCTCGCCAACTTTAATGGTGTTATTAGTGTTATTTTCTTTTGATAATTCCAGCTTTGATTTAGGCTGTTCTTTTACTGTTTCAGACGAGCTCAGCATATTGGAATTATATTCACTATTTTGGTTTGATAACGTCATTGTTTGAGAATTTTTTTCACTCTTATTTTTTAATAGTGCTTCTAACGGTAACACCATCAAATTTCCACTTTTATCATTCACTATAATCTTATTAGTTTTGGTTAATACTCTTTCCATAGTTTCAATATATAAATGTTCTTTAGTAATTTCTGGTGCTACTTTATATTGTGGTAAGATTTTTTCAAAACTGGCCACATCACCTGCAGCTTCAAGTTCTACTCTAACCTTATATGCATTAGCATCAGCTAAAATTCCTGCTGAACGTTCTTCTGCTTGCTGAATTTTTTTCACCTTATCAGCTTCAGCTTGTTTGATTTCTCTCTCACTATCGTCTTGAGAATGAAGCGTTTTATTGTCAGTACCTTTCACTTCATCTGGTAGACGAGCAACTTGAAAATTCAAATTAACAATATTAATACCCATATCATAGGGACTAATGATATTAACTAACTCATCTTTAGTGCTACGTTCTAGAGCTGAACGTTCATCAGAAATTATCGCATCAATATTTGAACTTGCCACCACCGTTCTAAGGGCGCTATCGGCAGCTTGGCGCAAACTATCTTCTACATTAGTGACATTAAATAAATATTTTAAAGGATCGCTGACACTATATTGCACATTTATATCAACAAAAACCAAATTTTCACCAGCTGTAACAATAAGTCCCTTTTCGTTAAAATTTCGAATACCCTGTGTATCAACAATATACACTTTATCGATTAAAGTTGGCTTCCAATTTAGTCCTGGTTGAATGATTTCAGATTGAACTTGACCGAAGCGAGTAATTACACCACGTTGATTTTGGTTAATGGTATAAAATCCACTTCCTGCCCAAACTAGAACAAGTAAAGCAATTATAGATATGATAATTTTAGTTGTACTCATCGGCAATTTAATTCCAGAGGAACCATTATTATTACCGAAATTATTTTTTTTTAATAATTTTTTAACTTTATCAAATAAACCATCAGATGAATGATTAGTTGGCTTTTTTTTATTATTCCCCCATGGGTCGTTATCTTGTCCGTTATTGCCGGGCTGATTCCACGCCATATTGTATATGCTCCATTTGATAATTAGTTGTTATTTTGCTTATTGATCAAGTATAACAGATCTGGTTCTTGTTTACAGAGGCGATTCCATTCTATAGAGGGAATTCTCACATCTAGATGAAAACTACCATCCTCATTAATAAATTCATTTTCTACCGCATTTAACTGATATAAACGACTTCTTAATCTTGCTAAATAAGCAGGTAAGTTTAAGTGGCAAACTTGTATTTGCTTAGCTAGCCTTTCTTTTAAAGCGATAAATAATTGATCTAATCCTAAACTATTTTGCGCTGAAATCCAAACACGAATTGGTATACCGTTTTCATCTCTATCAATACTTGGTTGTTTGCCTTCTATCAAGTCGATTTTATTCATAACAAGTAATGTTGGAAGTTCGTGCGCATCAATTTCGTGCAAAACTTCATCAACAGCATGCATATTATCTAATAAATTAGGATCTGCTGCATCAACAACATGTAATAACAATGCAGCTTGTTGAGTTTCTAATAACGTTGCTTTAAAAGCCGCGATTAAATCATGTGGCAAATGGCGAATAAAACCAACCGTGTCAGCTAAAACAACTTCACCTACATCATCAACAATAATTCGACGAAGTGTTGGATCGAGTGTAGCAAATAACTGATTAGCAGCATATACATCAGCATTTGTTAACACATTAAATAATGTTGATTTACCTGCATTCGTGTAGCCAACAAAAGAGACTGTTGATAGATCTGCTTTATTTCGTGATTGACGATTTTGATTTCGCTGTTTTTCAACTTTAGCAAGTCTTGATAAAATTAATTGAATCCGTTGACGAATCAACCTTCTATCAGTTTCTAATTGAGTTTCACCTGGACCACGTAAACCTATCCCACCTTTTTGACGTTCTAAATGCGTCCAACCTCTAACTAAACGAGTCGAAAGATGTTTTAACTGTGCTAACTCGACCTGTAATTTACCTTCATGTGTTCTGGCTCTTTGAGCAAAAATATCAAGAATCAATCCGGTTCTATCAACAACACGACATTTGCACAATTGCTCTAGATTACGTTCTTGGGAGGGAGTTAATGAATGATTTACTAAAATAACAGAAGCATTGAGCTGTTTAACTTTTTCTGCTATTTCTTGAGCCTTACCTTCACCTACAAAATATTTGGTTTGAGGTGCTTTTCTTGAGGTTGTTACAATATCGAGAATATCTATTTGAGCCGAAGAAACTAAAATTTCAAACTCTTTAAGATCCTCGATATTGCTTTCTTGAGGGAAGAATACATGGACTAATAAGGCAGATTCACCGCCTTTATATCTCTCAAACAATCAGATTCTCCACTGAAATTCAGCTTTCGCTTTCCTCTTCGGCTTGAGATACCAATCCAGAAATAGGTCTAGATGGTACGACTGTCGAGATAGCATGTTTATATACCATTTGGCTTACAGTATTTTTTAACAAAATCACAAATTGATCAAATGACTCAATTTGCCCTTGTAATTTAATACCATTAACTAAATAGATTGAGACAGGAATATGCTCTCGACGAAGCAAATTTAAATAAGGATCTTGTAATGACTGCCCTTTTGACATGAGTTTATCCTTTAAAAATAATTATATTAAGATAAAATAAATACATTTATAAATAATTAATGTATTTTACATACTATTTCAGATACATCTTTAGTATCTACCAAAATAACATAAAAAAAGCTTCTCTTGAACCAATCAACTATAATTAATGCACAAATAACTAAAATTTTAACAAATTTAAACTAAAAAGGTAAAAAAAATACTAAATAATGACACTAATATACATAATTTTACCTACAAAAAACTTACAATTGTATATTATTAAACCACTATAAAAATTATCGCTTAGAATACGTTTCGGAAAATTGCATCCATATTATCATTGTTTAACCATGTTATAGGTTGCTTCCAACCGCGAAGCCATGTTATTTGTCGTTTAGCTAATTGACGAGTAGCACAAATTCCTTTAAAAACCATTTCATCATAACTTGTATTGCCATTTAAATACTCCCACATTTGACGATATCCAACACAACGCATAGAAGGTAAATTTAAATGTAAATCCGATCGCTGCATAAGTGCTTTGACTTCATTTTCAAATCCTTGATCCAACATCTGTAAAAAGCGTTGTTCAATACGTTCATGTAATTGCGACCGATCTTGTGGCATAATAGCAAATTGCATAACATCGTATGGTAATGTTTCCCCACTTTCTTGTATAAGTTCAGTTAAACTTTTGCCTGAAATTAAATAAACCTCTAAAGCGCGATTAAGCCGCTGAGGATCGTTAGGATGAATTCGTTCAGCTGAAATTGGATCGACTTTTTTTAGATCTTCGTGAATTGCTTGCCAACCTAATTTATTGGCTTTTTCCTCTATTTGCTCACGAATTTCGCTATTAGCAACAGGAAGCGGTGAAAGCCCTTCAATTAAAGCCTTAAAATAGAGCATTGTCCCACCAACTAACAATGGAATTCGCCCTTTTTTTAGTGTTTTTTCAATTTCCACAATAGCATCATGTCTAAAATTAGCTGCCGAATAACTTTTTGCAGGATCACAAATATCAATCAATTTATGTGGATACTTTTGTTGCTCTTCTTTAGTCGGTTTTGCAGTACCAATGTCCATACCACGATAAATTAGAGCTGAATCGACACTAATAATATCAATAGGATAATGATCATAAAGCGCCATAGCAAATGCCGTTTTACCAGATGCTGTTGGCCCCATTAACGAAATAATTTTTGGTTTATTCATGATAAATCGATTGAGTTAAAGATTGCATATCAATTGGGTATAAAAACGAATCTTGTTGTAAAAGATTAATATCCACTTTTTCTAGTTGAGCTAATAACTGAATGACTTTTACTACACTCCAGTTCATCGTAACACTATCATAATACTGATTAGCTAACCAAGCCGCTATTTGCGTTGGATCTAAAACTTCATTTTTTGAATCAGAAATAAAAGCAATTAAAGCGGGTAATAATTGTTGCCAATTGATAGTGCGCAACATTTTAGGAACATTTTGCAAATACAGCTTTGCTTTATCAATATAAAAATCAAAACCTAAAAAATTTAGTTGCGGCTGATAAGAAGAAAGGATTTTCTGCTCTTTATTATTAATTAAAATTGTTAATGGGATAAGCAATTTTTCAGAATCTTGTGACAATAACTTAATAGCAACGACTTTTTGCTGAGCAATAGGCAACTTCATCAACATTAATTTTTGTTGATTATCTTCATTTTTTTCAAGCAATGCAATATCAGGTTGAATAATAGTTAACACCCGTCCAAATGTCACTAATAATGAATTATCAAGCTGCTGTTGTAGTGATTGCAACGGTGAATTTCGTTTAGGAAATAATGATTCAATAACCGCTTTTTGAGATTCAGTTATTTCATTTTCTTCTACCGATAAAAATGGCTTTTCTGGCTCAAGTTGTGCAATATTTTGAGAAGGAGATTCAACACTAACTAACTGACCATACAACGCATTTTCTTTAGCATAATTACTAGGTTTTTTGGGTAATTGGTTACTAGCTTGATAAGGCTTAGAAATCGTCTTTTGATTAAAGATATTTTCTCCAGCTGCTTGCCGATTAGGTGTTATTGTTACTTTTTCATCTGTTACAGATAAATCCGATTCAAGAGCCATAACTATAGCTTGATAAACGAAATCATGAACCAATCTTGCCTCATGAAAACGGACTTCATGTTTAGCAGGGTGAACATTAACATCAACTTGTTTTGGATCAATTTGTAAAAACACCACATAACTTTGCTGTTCATTCGCACGTCTTATATAGGCTTGTCGCAATGCATGATTAAGTAATTTATCTTTGATAACTCGACCATTAACATAAAAATATTGCAAATTACTAACTTCACTACTTGTTACCCAACCTTGAATGAACAAATCATCATGTTGCCAATCTAATTTGACTGCTTTTTGCATAAATACTCGTCCACATACCAATTCTACCCTTTTTTCAAGGGTAGATGAACGGTACTGCTTAACAAGTTTACCATTATGCTGCAAATTAAAAGTAACATCAGGACGTGCAAGCGCAATACGCCGAACAAATTCCTCAATATGCATAAATTCGGTTTTTTCTGTTTTTAAAAAACGGCGTCTTGCAGGCGTATTGTAAAACAAATCAAGTACTTCAACAGTCGAGCCAACAGGATGTGCAGCAGGTTTAATCACCGACTCCATATCCCGTCCTTCAGCATAAACTTGCCAAGCTTCAGTTTGTTCTGCTGTGCGTGAAGTTAATGTCAATCTTGCAACTGAACTTATACTCGCCAACGCCTCACCACGAAATCCAAGGCTAATAATAGAATCTAAATCATCTAACTTGCTGATTTTACTTGTCGCATGACGAGCAAGCGCCAGTGCTAATTCATCTTTAGCAATACCGCAACCATTATCTCGAATACGAATTAATTTACAGCCGCCTTGCTCAAGATCAATATCAATTTGAGTACTTCCCGCATCAAGGCTATTTTCAACCAACTCTTTAATGACTGATGCTGGACGTTCTACCACCTCACCAGCAGCAATTTGATTTGCTAATTGAGGAGAAAGAATATGAATTGCCATTAATGCTGTTCTCCAAATTTTGGATTTTGTTTAACGTAATTTTTTATACCTTGATAGATAGCTTTCGCAATCTTATTTTGATGAGCATTACTACTTAGTAAGCGTTCTTCACCTTCGTTAGAGATAAAACCAACTTCAACTAAAATTGATGGAATATCTGGTGAACGTAATACCCCTAAGCTTGCATGTTCTGGAGCAGATTTATGTAGCTTTGTCATCCCTTTCATTTCTTTTAATACTTGTTTTGCTAACTCATACCCCACTCGTTGAGAATAAGAAAATTGGAGATCTAATACAGCTTGACTTAAATGAGGATCATGATCATCGCTAAGCGCATCTCCTGCCCCACCAAGTAATTGTGACTGTTTTTCATCTTGTTCAAGCCAACGGCCAAGTTCTGTGTCAGCTCGCTTAGTTGACAATACCCAGATCGAAGCACCAGTTGCATTCCGATTTGGTGCAGCATCGGCGTGAACTGAAACTAACAAATTAGCTTTATTTTTTCTAGCGATTTCAGAGCGTTGTGAAACAGAAATAAAATTATCACTACTACGGGTTAATACCCCTTTAAAATTAGGATCTTTATTTAGTAAATTGGTAAGTTTTTTAGCAATAGAAAGCGTAACTGTTTTTTCATATAACTTATTTTTCCCTATTGCGCCGGAATCTTTACCACCATGCCCTGCATCAACGGCAATCACAACTTTAGCTGCATAGGCAGAACTACAAAGCAGTAATAAGATAAAAAAAGTGAATAGTTTTTTCATTGTCTTTATATTGTTTATTTCAATTATGATAGATTAATAATCTCACTGCCTTTTTCGCTTATTGCCTGAACGCAAGCAGTACGTTCAAGCGCCAAATAAGTCAAATGAATTTCAAGATCAGCGCTTGGCAAGATCCCATTTGCTTGCTGTGGCCACTCAATCAAACAAATTGATCGCGAAGAAAAATATTCACGAATCCCCATAAACTCTAACTCTTCTGGATCGCAAAGCCGATATAAATCAAAATGGTAAACTGAAAAATCATCAAATTGGTATGGCTCAACTAATGTATAAGTTGGACTTTTTACGTTACCTACATGACCTAATTGTTGCAAAAAACCGCGACTAAAAGTTGTTTTACCTGCACCAAGATCGCCAATTAAATAGATAATAATTGTATCATCATGTTTAGACAAATAGTTTAAACAC
This sequence comes from Gilliamella sp. Occ4-3, assembly GCF_001690675.1. NCBI lineage: Bacteria > Pseudomonadati > Pseudomonadota > Gammaproteobacteria > Orbales > Orbaceae > Gilliamella > Gilliamella sp. Occ4-3. The sequence continues at coordinate 24,380 of NZ_LZHR01000061.1, read as the reverse complement.
AATTTGGCAAGTTTACTGCCAAACAAAATCGTTTGTTGCTCATTGCTTAAAATAACTGATTTCATGATGAATTCTTTGCTCAATAAATGGTTCTTATTATATACTAATAACATCAAAGATGTACTAACCAAAATGAGCTTGATTTTGTAAAAAAGTTTCAGGTAACTATACGTTTCAGTATAAAAAGTGAAAATAATGCTACATACTATATCAACAGCAAACCAATCAGCCATAAATCCACAATTAATATCAGCTCAAGATGTTGTATTGTTCTGGCAAAATGGCGTTATTCTGGCTATACAAAATAATCCATTATTAAATGATATTATAAAAAAAACCAAACACTGTTACGTCATCAACAGCGATATAGAGGCTCGAGGAATAAGCAAAATTATTGATTCAAGGCTTAAAATTATCAATATGCAACAAGTTGTTGAACTTACAACTAACCATTTTCCACAAATGAACTGGGAATAACCATAGGGCATAATGCTACCCAGTTTTAAAAAGCACGAATCATGCAAATTTGCAAAACCTAAAACCTAAGTTTAATATAAATCTCAATTGAACTCAGCTTGTATTCAAATTTATGGCTAATTTATTAACGCTATCGGAAATCAATAATTATTTAAAAAATGGTGAAGTGATTGCTTACCCTACCGAGGCCGTTTTCGGTCTAGGGTGTGATCCTGATTGTGAATTAGCCGTATTAAAACTGTTACAACTAAAACAGCGTTCAGTAGATAAAGGCTTAATTTTAATTGCTAGCCATTACCAACAATTGACTCCTTATGTAGATGAATTAGCTATTACCAATGAACAAAAACAGTTAGCACTTACTAGTTGGCCAGGTCCTATTACTTGGGTTTTTCCTAAAAATAAAAAAACACCTTATTTTTTGACTGGTAAATTCGACACCATAGCAGTACGAGTCACCAATCACCCTTTAGTTTGTAAACTATGCGATCTTTATGGCAAACCAATAGTTTCAACCAGTGCTAATTTATCGAGTTATCCTCCTTGTAAAACAGCCATAGAAGTAGCCAAACAATTTGGCCAAAATTTTCCGATTTTAGCAGGCAAAGCAGGTAATAGATTGCAGCCATCTCAAATCAGAGATATTCAAACAGGTAACATTATTCGACAAGGATAGATATATGCAAAATTTATATATTGGTGTGATGTCGGGAACCAGCATGGATGGAATTGATATTGCTATAGTTAATATTACCGCAAAAAATGTCACATCAATAGCTAGTAGTTGCTACCCAATGCCCACCAACTTAAAACAGCAACTATTAACATTATGTGAAACAAAGCAAACCACATTACAAAATTTGGGTGAATTAGACCATCAACTTGGTGAATTATTTGCCGATAGTATCAATCAATTTTTAAAAGACAATAAAATTGATAAACAACAAATAAAAGCAATTGGTTGCCACGGACAAACTATTTACCATTCACCAAACGGTAAAAATCCATTCACCTTACAAATTGCCGATGCCAATATTATCGCAGCAAAAACAAGCATAACCACCATAGCTGATTTTCGTCGAAAAGATATGGCTTATGGCGGGCAAGGAGCACCACTGGTACCCGCTTTTCATAAAGCGGTGCTACAAGATCCACAAATTAATCGTGTAATATTGAATATAGGAGGAATTAGTAACATTTCAGTATTAATTCCTAACCATACTGTTATTGGTTACGATACAGGTCCAGGAAACGTACTGCTTGATTGCTGGATAAATCAAAACCTAGGTAAAAGCTATGATAAAAATGGACTGTGGGCAAAAACAGGAAAAGTTAATCAAGACTTATTGAATAAATTATTTGATGAAGATTATTTCAAAATACCAGCACCTAAAAGTACAGGGAGAGAGTTATTTAATTTACCATGGTTACATAAAAAATTAATAGGGACGGATTTTAAAGCAGAAGATATTCAAGCAACGCTCGTTGAATTAACCTCTTTATCAATTGCAAATGAGATCAACAAATTATCTATATTAAAAAAATTACCTTGCGAGCTTTTAGTCTGTGGCGGAGGTGCTAAAAATCCACTTATTATGCAAAGATTATCAGCATTATTACCATCATGGTCAGTATTAACAACCGATACAAAAGGTATAAATGGAGACGATATGGAGGCAATAGCCTTTGCTTGGCTTGCTTATTGCCGAATCAACAATATTCCATCAAATATTCCAGAGGTAACTGGCGCAAGCCAAGCTGTGTGTTTGGGGGTTATTTATAAATAAACTAAAAAATATATAAATATCGATCAAATCAACCCAAATTTTTGTAACGCTTTAGCAATACCATCATTATTATTAGTATCTGTAACAAACTCGGCTTTTGCTTTTAATTCATCAACTGCATTACCCATAGCAATAGGATGATCAACGGTTAGGAACATTTCAAAATCATTCATACCATCACCAAATGCATAAGTTGGCACATCGGTAAACCCTTTATTTTTTAATAACTGAGTAATACCATAACCTTTAGAGCCACCATGATTAAAAACATCAACACAGTAAGGGGTATTACGAATAAAGGTTAGTTCAGGGAAAACATCTCGATAAAGCTCTTCTCCAGATTCACAAAGTAATAAAAGCATCTGGATAGGTGATTTTAAATAAACCTGATCATCAACAGGAGGAACTGGTTGCTTAAGATAATGATAAAACTTCTCGGCTGGTTGACTATACTCAGATATACACATCATTTCATCATTATAAAAAGATAAAGGAATATTCGTTTCTTGCTTAGAATACCGATGTATTTTTATTATTACATCTTTATCAATATTATTAGTAAAAACCTTTTCGCCTTTGTATAAAACAACTTGCCCATTCATACCGATAATTGAATCAATTTGAGTCTTTTGCATTAAATCAGCAACTTCACAAGGTGTTCGACCAGTTGCTATCACTGGAATAACATTATTATGTTTTAATTTTTTTATAGCATCAAGGGAACTGGACAAAACATCAATTTGACTATTAAACAATGTTCCATCTAAATCAAAAAAAACAATAGCTTCAGGTTTATGACTCATATTACAAATCCAAAATATTTTTAATAAAAGGAATAGTTAGCTTTCGTTGTTGTGCTAACGTTGCTACTTCAAACTTTTCTAATAAAGAAAATAATGTACGCATATCGCGATTAACACGTTTTAATAAAAATAACCCAACATCTGTTGATAGTTCAAATCCACTTAATTGCGCTCTCAATTGCAAAGCTTTAAGCTTGTCATCATCGCTAAGTTCTTTTAATTGATAAACCTGCCCCCAAGATAATCTAGAAACTAGATCAGGCAATATAAAAGAAATTTGTTTAGGTGGTGCATTTGCGGTTATCAATAATTTACTCACATTTTTTTCTGTCAAACGATTAAATAAATCGAAAATAGCCTCTTCCCAATCTCTATGACCTGCTATTGCATCAATATCATCTAGACAGACTAAATCATAATTTTCTAATCCCTGTAAAATTTCAGGTACCAAATGGTAATGCTGTTTTAATGGAATATAACTAGCTAATTTATTTTGGCTTGACGCATGTAAAAGGTGAGTTCGGCCTGCAACGCTAGCCGCCCATATATAAAAGACATTAAATCCCTCTTTACCTAACAAGGTTTGCAATGAATCAAACAATAACCGATTATTACCTACATAAAAACTATCAAAAGTTTCATTATTAGATAATGGAAAAGGCAAAGGTAACTGTGAAAGAGTAATAAAGTAACCTCACAATACAAATAAAATCATATTAAGTATAAATTTGCTTTTATAAAAATCAATCACTTTTATACAAAAAGACAAACAGATAACAGTTAATAAAAAAATAAAACAAAAAACAATAAAACGATCAAAAAGTGTTGTTTAAAATAAAAACAACAAAAAGTTAAAAATTAAGCGATCAAACTTAATTTTTGTGGATAACTCTGTTAAAAATTAGGATAACAAGCTGTTATGATCGCACTAACAACTTAAAAATAGAAAACAGTTGTGGATAAAAATAATAGTTATACACAAGTTTAAACAAAAAAAGATCCGATCAATTAACAGAATGAACAGATCGATAAGATCCTATAAAATAATCACAAAAAAGAGTTATCAACAAAAAGGATCCGATCTAATAATAATAAAAATAAAAAAATCATCTAAAAGATCTTATTTTATTTAGAACGCGATCCTAATAGATCATTTGACGTAACCAAAAAGATGAGTAAAATCTCCTACCCTGAATAAATCAAATCTCCCGATCTAAATTAGCGATCATCTATACACAAAAAAATACGAGGCTTTTTATGTTTTATCCAGATCTTTTTGATGTCATCATTGTTGGTGGCGGTCATGCAGGAACAGAAGCAGCAATGGCATCAGCAAGAATGGGGCGAAAAACACTACTTTTAACCCATAATATCAATACATTAGGACAAATGTCTTGTAATCCTGCCATTGGTGGTATAGGCAAAGGTCATTTGGTAAAAGAAATTGATGCAATGGGTGGCTTAATGGCACACGCTATCGATCATACTGGGATCCAATTTAGGATCTTAAATAGCAGTAAAGGACCTGCAGTTAGGGCTACAAGAGCACAAGCAGATCGATCACTATATTGCAAAGTGATCCGAACTACACTTGAAAATCAAGAAAATTTAATGCTTTTTCAACAATCTGTTGAAGATGTGATCATCGAAAACGATCAGATCGTAGGTGTAAAAACCCAAATGGGAGTATGCTTTAAAGCTAAAACAGTCGTATTAACAACAGGTACCTTTTTAGACGGAAAGATCCATATAGGACTTAATAATTATAGTGGTGGACGTACAGGCGATCCTGCTTCGATCGGCTTATCAAAATCACTTCATCAATATCCATTTAGAATGGGACGATTAAAAACTGGTACACCACCACGAATTGATGCTAGAACAATTGATTTTTCAAAATTAGGTACACAATATGGTGATGATCCTGTTCCTGTATTCTCATTTTTAGGTAATGCAAACGAACATCCTAAACAAATTCCTTGCTATATAACAAGCACTAACGAAACAACGCACGAGATCATCCGAAATAGTTTAGATCGTAGTCCCATGTATACAGGTGTTATAGAAGGAGTTGGTCCAAGATACTGCCCATCTATTGAAGACAAAATTATGCGTTTTGCGGATCGTAATTCTCATCAGATCTATTTAGAACCTGAAGGATTAGATAGCAACGAAATATATCCAAATGGGATCTCAACAAGTTTACCATTTGATACACAATTAGCATTTGTACGCAGTATGAAAGGATTAGAAAATGCTAATATTGTCAGACCTGGTTATGCGATCGAATATGATTATTTTGATCCAAGGGATCTTAAACCAACACTTGAAAGTAAAGTTATTAAAGGTCTCTTTTTAGCAGGACAGATCAACGGAACAACTGGCTATGAAGAAGCCGCAGCTCAAGGAATGCTTGCTGGTTTAAATGCAGCACGTTTTGCATATGATCAAGATCAATGGTATCCAAGCCGTGATCAAGCCTATTTAGGGGTATTAGTTGATGATCTTTGTACTCTTGGTACTAACGAACCTTATCGCATGTTTACCTCGCGTGCTGAATATCGTTTAATGTTACGTGAAGACAATGCTGATATTCGCTTAACTGAGATTGGCCGCAAGCTAGGTATGGTTGATGATTATCGCTGGCAACGTTTTAACGAAAAATTTGAAGCTATTGAACAAGAAAGAGCAAGATTACGTGATATATGGGTACATCCTCATATTGAAAGCATTGACGAAGTAAATGCCGTGTTAAGTGCTAATTTGACTAAAGAAGCCAATGGAGAAGAGTTACTTAAGCGACCTGAAATGAGTTATAACACATTGAAATCGCTTTCATTATTTGCTCCTGGATTGTCCGACGCACAGGCTGCGGAACAGGTTGAAATTCAAGTTAAATATGATGGATATATAAAACTGCAAATAGAAGAAATTGAACGTCAAAAACGCAATGAAGAAACGCTTATTCCTGAGCATATTGATTATGCTGAAATATCGGGTTTATCGAACGAAGTTGTGGCTAAATTAAAACAACATAAACCTATTTCAATAGGACAAGCTTCGCGTATATCAGGAATTACTCCTGCTGCGATTTCAATGTTACTAGTTTATTTAAAAAAGAAAAATTATGTTAAAAAAGAAACTCATTAATCTAATAGATCAAACGGATCTTTTGATCTCAGAATCACAAATAGATCAATTGATCCATTATGTTGAAATGCTTAACAAATGGAATAAGACTTACAACTTAACAGCTGTACGAGATCCTAATGAAATGTTAATCAAACATATCATGGATAGTTTAGTTGTATCGCCCTATTTAACTGGCAAAACTTTTATTGATGTTGGAACTGGTCCTGGTTTACCAGGTGTTCCACTAGCAATTATTAACCCCGATAAACAATTTGATTTAGTGGATAGTTTAGGTAAGCGTATTCGATTTTTAAAACAAGTTCAGTTTGAATTAAAGCTAACTAATATAAACCCAATACAAAGCCGAATAGAAGAGTATAATGATAAAAAGTTTGATGGAGTTATTAGCCGAGCATTTGCTTCATTGCAAGACATGCTTAATTGGTGTAAACATCTTCCTAATGAACAAGGATTTTTTTATGCTTTAAAAGGAAGCGATATAGATCCTATTGCTGATGGTTTTACACTTAAACAAAATATAAAATTGACTATACCAGAATTAGATGCTGAAAGGTGTTTAATTATTATACAATAGTTTTTGTAATTAAATACAAGCTGTTCTGAAATTTTTTATAAATTTAATTTTTGCGTTTTTTCAGATAATCTTTAATACCATCAACAATTGATTTAGATACTTGATTTTGGAATGAAACAGTCTTTAATTTTTTTTCTTCAGTAATATTACTAATAAAGGCTGTTTCGACTAAAACAGATGGAATATCGGGTGCTTTTAACACCGCAAAACCTGCTTTTTCAAGTGATGGTTTATGTAACTTATTGACTCTTTTCATTCGATTTAAAATAGCATTACCAAGTAATACACCATTATTTAATGTTGTTTTTTGAACCAAATCTAAAATGGTATTATCTAAATATTTATCGCCACTACGGCTAACACCGCCTATTTGATCTGCTTCATTTTGAGTTTGGGCCAAATAACTGGCTGCAGAACTACTTGCTCCACCTGTTGATAATGCAAACACAGATGAACCACCGACAGAACGATTAGCAAAAGCATCTGCATGAATAGAAATAAATAGATCTGCATGGAGTGAACGAGCTTTAGCAACTCGTACTTTTAATGGGATAAAAACATCTTCATTACGGGTCATGTAGACTTTTATATTCGGTTCTTTCTTAAGTAAATTATAAGTACGACGTGCAATTTGCAAAACAATATCTTTTTCACGTGTTTTATTGTAGCCAATAGCGCCAGGATCTTCTCCACCGTGTCCAGGATCAAGCACGACAATAACGGGAGCATTTTTACTCTTATTGGTTGGTGTTTTTATACCAGATTGCTTTTTATTGAGATCACCTTTTTTATATTCTTCTAAAAGCGCAAGTAAAGGGTCATCATCTGTGCTTGAAGCTGGTTTAGATGGATAAAGATCCATAACTAAACGATGTTTGAATTTTGCTATCGGCGATAAGGTAAAAGTATTCGGTTGAACACCTTGTTTTAATTCGACCAAAATTCTAACTGTCTTTGGATCTCGTTGAACAACGCGTATAGATTTAATATAAGGGTCGTGTTTTAATACTTTCGATGAGATATTTTTTAAAATTGGATTTAGATTAACATTGTTAATATCAATAGCGATCCTATTAGGATTACTTAATAAAAAGTGCTTATATTTTAAGCTAATATTTGATTCTAAAGTAATTCTTGTATAAGTTGATGAAGGCCAAACACGCACAGCAATAACTTGCGCCATTGCTGCGGCAAAGCCTACACGAGTGACGGATAACAAACATGTAGCAATAATACCTTTTATTAATAGGCGCTTTGTTGGGCTAAATGTTTTTTTCATACCTTAAAAACTTTATTTATTATCAAAATTAGTTGCTGATAATAGCATAAACTAAAGGGATATTAAAAAGAATGATTATCATAATCGACTGTTATTTTTGTAAATAGTCTGTTCTAAATTATTAATCAATTTTTATAATAAAAAAGATTATAAAATTAAATAATAAAAACAACCTTGTTTTGAGTTGTCATTTTTATTTTGTTATAGACCCTATAATAACAAAAGATTACAATATAGCACGCTAAAATCGCGGATTTAAACCCGTTTTCATTTTAACAATTAAATTATAGCTGAGTTATTGATGAGCAAAAAACTACATATCAAAACTTGGGGCTGTCAAATGAATGAGTATGACTCAACAAAAATGGCAGATCTCCTTGAATCTACCCACGGTTTAACTTTAACTGAAAATGCCGAAGAAGCAGATATTTTATTACTTAATACTTGCTCTATTCGAGAAAAGGCCCAAGAAAAAGTCTTTCATCAATTAGGACGTTGGAAGAATCTTAAAAAAAATAACCCAAATATCATTATTGGTGTAGGGGGATGTGTTGCTTCACAAGAAGGCGCCCACATTCGCAAACGAGCACCATTTGTGGATATTATTTTTGGACCTCAGACCTTTCACCGATTACCAGAAATGATTGAGCAAGTTAGAAGTGGTAAAGGTAATCATGTGGTTGATGTAAGCTTTCCTGAAATAGAAAAATTTGATCGCCTACCAGAACCTCGTAGTGAAGGCCCAACTGCATTTGTTTCAATTATGGAAGGATGTAATAAATATTGTACTTATTGCGTAGTTCCTTACACTCGAGGTGAAGAAGTTAGTCGACCTTGTGATGATGTTATTTATGAAATAGCTCAGCTTGCTGAGCAAGGTGTACGTGAAGTCAATCTATTAGGTCAAAATGTAAATGCATATCGTGGACCGACATTCGATGGTGATATCTGTTCCTTTGCTGAATTACTACGCTTAGTTGCAGCCATTGATGGTATAGATCGTATTCGTTTTACAACTAGCCATCCAATCGAATTTACAGATGATATTATTGATGTTTATCGTGACACACCAGAACTAGTAAATTTTTTACATTTACCAGTACAAAGTGGATCAGATCGTGTATTAAACTTAATGAAACGTACGCATACTGCACTTGAATATAAATCAATTATTCGAAAACTACGCAAAGTACGACCAGATATTCAAATTAGCTCCGATTTTATTGTTGGTTTTCCAGGTGAAACACAAGAAGACTTTGAACAAACCATGAAGTTAATTGCCGATGTTAATTTTGATTTAAGTTACAGTTTTGTCTATTCAGCACGTCCAGGTACGCCAGCTGCTGAAATGGAAGATAATGTTTCGGAAGAAGAAAAAAAACAAAGACTATACATTCTTCAAGAGCGAATTAACCAACAATCTATGCAATTTAGCCGTCGTATGTTAAATACCGTGCAACGCATTTTGGTTGAAGGTCCATCCAAAAAAGATCTTATGGAATTAACAGGCCGAACTGAAAATAATAGAATTGTTAACTTTGAAGGTCGCCCTGAAATGATTGGTAAATTTGTTGATGTTGAAATTACCGATGTTTATCCAAATTCATTGCGTGGCAAAGTAGTTAGAACTGAAGATGAAATGGATCTACGCGTAAGCGAATCACCAATGTCAGTTATATCTCGAACCCGAAAGGAAAATGATTTAGGTGTTGGTATTTATCAACCATAAAAACAAAACGTAAAATATTTAGTTATTTATTTTAAATAGAAATTAAAAAGTTATTAAATAAGAAAATAGGAAAGAAAAAATGTTTATTATTTTTGGTACTCGTGGAAGAGAAGTCAACGAACGTGGTGGACAATTTAATTGTCCTAATTGTTGCTCACAACAAAATATTACTACTGACGAAAAACAACAGAAATACACACAAATAAAAGTAGCAAAATATTTTACATTATTTTTTATTCCTATTTTTAGTTACTCTACCTTAGGTCGTTATATAAAATGTAATCAATGCAATAACGATTATAACGAAAATGTGCTCGACTATGTACCGCCAACATTTGAAGAACAAATAGCTTCATATGTTGAACAAGAGTTAAAAAGTGGAACACCTATTTCAATGTTGGTTAATAAATTGAAATCACAAGGATTTGATGAAAATCAATCAACAAGTGCAGTAAATAATGTTGTTAACGGAAATATAGTTTCTTGTCATCAATGTAAAATGGATTTTATAAAAGGCGTTGAAAAATGTTCTTTATGTGAACAGCGTCTGAGCAATTAAAATTAATTGAATAGAGGTTTTATTTTTGAATATTACAACACAAGAAACCATACTTGAGCCCGCTGATAATCAGCGGCTTAATAGTCTTTGTGGTCCTTATAATGACAATATAAAACAGTTAGAACGTCGGCTTGGTATTGAAATTAATCATCGAGGTAATTTATTTTCAATAACTGGTGATGATATTTGTGTTCGAGCGACTATTGATATTTTGCAATCTCTTTATAAACAAACCAAAATCAAAGACAAAATAATTGATATTGAACCAGAACAAATTCATTTAGCTATCAAAGAGACAGGTGCGCTTGAAAAAGTGAGTGAACACTTACCTAGTTATGTTGATCATCAAGGCGGAAAGCTAGTGATGATAAAAACTAAGCGAGGTATAATCAAACCCCGAACAGCGAACCAAGCACAATACATAGCTCATGTTTTGGATTACGACATTTCTTTTGGTATAGGGCCTGCTGGAACAGGTAAAACTTATTTAGCGGTAGCCGCTGCAGTTGATGCGCTCGAAAAACAACAGATTCGTCGTATTGTACTAACTCGACCAGCAGTCGAAGCTGGTGAAAAACTTGGCTTTTTACCAGGCGATTTAAGCCAAAAAGTGGATCCTTACTTACGTCCACTTTATGATGCTTTATTTGAAATGTTAGGTTTTGAAAAAGTCGAAAAATTAATTGAAAAAAGTGTGATTGAAGTGGCGCCACTCGCTTATATGCGTGGACGAACATTAAATGATGCATTTATTATTCTTGATGAAAGCCAAAATACAACGATTGAACAAATGAAAATGTTTTTAACTCGAATTGGCTTTAATTCGAAAGCGGTAATAACAGGTGATATTACTCAAATCGATTTACCGCGTAATCAAAAATCTGGGTTACGTCATGCAATAGAAGTATTAAGCCAAGTTGATGAAATTAGTTTTAATTTTTTTAATAGTGAAGATGTCGTGCGCCACCCAGTAGTTGCTAGAATTGTTAATGCTTACGAAAAATGGGAAGAACAGCAACATATGCAACATAAGTTGCAGCATACAGAAAGAAGTATTTAGAGGAGTACTATTATCTCTATCTCAAGTAAAAAAAAGAAAACTAAGATTCGAGATCATTCCGCGGAAGCAAATTTGTTTTTACGCCGAGCACTGTTTTCTTTTATTGTCATTATTATTTTAATTATCATATTGATTGCAAACTTAGCTGGTTTACAGATTTTGAATTATAGCTATTACACTACTAAATCTAATGATAATCGTATTGAAATTATTCCTATTCCACCTAATCGTGGCATGATTTATGATCGTAATGGTACGCCATTAGCGATTAATAATATTACATATCAATTAAATATCATTCCCGATAAAACTAAAAACCTCAATGAACAATTTGAGCAATTAAAAAAAATTGTTGATTTGACAGATGAAGATATTGAAACATTTCAAAAAGAACGACGCAATTATAGAGCTCATCGTCCAGTACCGCTAAAAGATAATTTAACCGAAAAACAAATAGCTCGTTTTGTTGTAGATCAACATCGTTTTCCGTTTGTTTCTATTGTAGGTATACAGCATCGTTATTACCCTTATGGATCATCACTGACCCATATTCTTGGCTATATCTCTAAAATTAATAGCCAAGATAAACAGCGATTAGAAGATGAAAATAAAGCGAGTGATTATGTGGCAACTTTTAATATTGGTAAAATGGGGATAGAAAAGTACTACGAAGACGTATTACACGGAACCCCTGGCTATGAAAAGGTTGAAGTTAACAGCCGAGGTAGAATTGTACGCCAGCTAAATCAACATCCACCACAAGCAGGTGAAGATATCTATTTATCTATTAACCTAAAATTACAGCTTTATATAGAGCAATTACTGGCTGGACGTAAAGCTGCAGTGGTAGCTATTGACCCTAATAATGGTGAAATTTTATCCTTGGTTTCTAGCCCAAGTTATGATTCCAACTCTTTTGTTGGTGGTATATCAAGCACTAAATATAGCGAATTACTCAAAGATCCTAGTAAGCCACTTTTTAATCGAGCTTTATTAGGCGCTTATCCACCAGCTTCAACAGTTAAGCCTTTTATTTCCATAGCGGCCTTAAGTGAAGGAGTGATCACACCAAAAAGCGTGGTTAATGATCCTGGTTGGTGGCAATTACCTGGTACTGAACGGCGTTATCGTGATTGGTTAAAATGGGGACACGGTCGAGTTGATGTATTAAGGGCGATTGAAGAATCAGTTGATACCTACTTTTATCAAGTTGCTTATGATATGGGCATTGACCGCCTAAATTTGTGGATGACTAAATTTGGTTATGGTGAACGAACAGGTATAGATATTTCACCAAACGAAGAAACACGAGCAGTTATGCCTAGTCGTGAATGGAAAATCAAACGCCATAAAAAATCTTGGTTGCAAGGCGATACTATACCAGTTGGTATCGGTCAAGGTTATTGGACAGCAACACCTATCCAAATGGCAAAAGCATTAACTACGTTAATTAATAATGGTAAAACTTATACTCCGCATTTTTTATTATATAAAAAGAGCGATATTTTAAATTCAGATGAACATCAACCAACAATTAATCCTGAAAAATACATAGAAGATAATAGTTTAGTTAATGTTAAATCAATTTATTGGGATTTAGCTAAAGAAGGTATGCATCGTGTCATGTTTGGATCACGAGGAACGGCACGTAAAATTTATGCAGATGCAAAATATCAAGCGGCTGGCAAATCAGGTACCGCACAAGTTTATGGCTTAAAACAAGATGAAGTTTATAACGCTCATAAGATCCCTGAACATTTACGCGATCACGCGTTATTTATTGCTTATGCTCCTTACGATAATCCAAAAATTGCCTTGGCCATTGTTTTAGAAAATGGCGGTGGCGGAAGCTCAAACGGCGGTGCAGTAGCTCGTAAAATATTAGATTTTTATCTTCTTGGAAATAACTCAACAGAGCTAGATGATCCATCACCAAATACAGGAGCTGAAGATTAATAATGAATAATAGTAAAAAATCTTTTTGGCAAAAAATACATATTGATCCCTTATTTTTTTTATTTATTACTTTATTGCTAGGTTATAGTCTTTATATACTTTGGAGTGCTAGTGGGCAAAATATTGATATGATGCAAAAGCGAGTAATACAAATATTACTTGGCTATACTGTAATGATTACGCTGGCACAATTTTCGCCCAGAACCTATGAAAAATGGTCACCATATCTGTATGTTGTTTGCATTATCATCCTATTATTAGTAGATATTTTTGGATATACCAGTAAAGGCGCACAACGCTGGTTAGATTTAGGTATTTTGCGATTTCAACCTTCTGAAATAGCCAAAATAGCCGTACCATTAATGGTTGCAAAGTTCATTCATCGTGATGGATGCCCACCGCCATTAAAAACCACATTACAAACACTTGGTATAATTGGAGTGCCTACATTACTTGTTGCTATGCAACCAGATCTGGGCACAGCAATATTGATTATTATGTCAGGAATTTTTATTATTTTTTTAGCAGGCATTAATTGGCGCTATATTCTTATTGCATTAATTTTAATTGCTATATTTTTACCAATTATGTGGTTCTTTTTAATGCATGATTATCAACAAAAACGCGTATTGATGCTAATAAATCCTGAGCTTGATCCAAATGGAGCTGGTTATCATATTATTCAATCTAAAACAGCAATTGGATCGGGTGGTATATGGGGCAAAGGCTGGCTTGAAGGTACGCAATCGCAACTTGAATTTTTACCAGAGCGACACACCGATTTTATCTTTTCAGTTATAGCTGAAGAGTTTGGTTTTATTGGTTCGATTATTTTGTTAATTCTATTTTTATGCTTAATTGTGCGTGGACTTATTATTGCAGCTCAAGCACAAACAACATTTGGACGAATTTTATCGGGTGGACTAATTTTAGTATTTTTTATTTATGCATTTATTAATATTGGTATGGTCAGTGGAATCTTACCAGTAGTTGGTGTACCATTACCTCTAATAAGTTATGGTGGCTCATCTTTAGTCGTATTAATGGCAAGTTTTGGCATTATGATGTCTATTCACACACATCGATATATGTTGTCTAAAAATATTTAACGGAATTGAAATAAATGAAAAAGAAATTTAAATTATCTTTTGCTTTGTTTGCGCTTGCAATTTGTTCATCAGCATCGGCTGAAATGGCTTTTCCTATCCCAGCTATTCCACAACTAGATGCTGAATCTTATATTTTAATCGATGCAAAATCAGGCGAAATTTTGGCACAATATAATGCAGAACAACAGCGTGACCCAGCTAGCCTAACCAAAATGATGACCAGTTATGTGGTTGGTCAAGCACTACGCTCAGGACGCATAAAAAATGATGATATGGTTGTAGTAAGTAAAGATGCATGGGCAACGGGCAACCCTATTTTAAAAGGGTCATCATTGATGTTTTTAGAAGTGGGTAAAACAGTATCAGTATCTGATCTTAATAAAGGTATTATCATCCAATCTGGTAACGATGCTTGTATTGCAATGGCAGAACATGTTGCAGGAAGCCAAGGTGCATTTGTTAACCTAATGAATGATTATGCAAAAAAAATTGGACTAAACCATACCCATTTTGAAACTGTTCATGGGCTTGATGCGCCAGGGCAATACACAACAGCTAAAGACATGGCTTTTTTAGGGCAAGCATTGATTCGTGATTTACCAGAAGAATATTCAATTTATAAACAAAAAGAATTTACCTATACCCTATCAAAACCACAACTTAATCGAAATGGACTACTTTGGGATACCACATTAAACGTTGATGGAATTAAAACAGGACATACCAATGCTGCTGGCTATAACTTAGTTGCTTCAGCGGTTGATGGCAATACCCGTTTAATTTCAGCGGTACTAGGTGGACGAACCTTTAAAGGGCGTGAAGAAGAAAGTAAAAAACTACTAGTATGGGGATTCCGCTTTTTTGAAACTGCAAATCCTGTAAAAGCTGATACGCCATTAGCAACAGAAACGATTTGGTATGGTGATAAAAATAAAATTCAATTAGGTGCAACTAATGGCGCTTATATCACAGTACCAAAAGGTCGTGCGGCAGATGTGCAAGTTGAATATAAAATTGATGATTATATTTATGCTCCAATAACCAAAGGTACAGCCGTAGGTAAAATGCAGTTCCTATTAGATGGTAAAGTAATTAGTGAACAGCCACTTGTTGCTTTGCAAAATGTTGAAGAAACAGGATTTTTTGGTGGAATCTGGGATTGGATCTGCCTACAATGCCATAAATTATTTAGCTAGTTTCAATTATCATTGTTCTGTAAGTATCAGCTTACAGAACAACTTTACTTTTTAAAAATAAACATCTTCTAATATAAAAAACTGCCATAAAAAACTGTCAGGTAGACTATTGATTTTATTGAATTTTTTATCAAAACGCTATATTTAACAAATAGCTGCTAATTAAATAAACAATAAACACTTAATAAAACTAATCTATACATCATTACAATAATTAACTCCGCTAACAACAGTTAATATTACAAATAAAGCTAGCAATCTTATACTATTTATGGTATAAAACGCGCGCTACATTTCACATTATTTTTTTGCAAAAGTAATGATGGATAAAAGCATTAAATTTAATGATTAATTAACGTTATAACACACACATATCATTACACTTTTCCGGGGTGCCTTTTACTTTATGTATAGGTCGGTAAAAGCGGATATGTGGAGGCATAACCCCAACGTCAAAATGAGGAAATCATGACTACAGTATCAATGCGCGATATGTTACAAGCGGGTGTACACTTTGGACACCAAACTCGTTATTGGAACCCAAAAATGAAACCATTTATTTTTGGTTCACGCAATAAAGTTCATATTATCAATCTTGAAAAAACAGTACCACTGTTCAACGAAGCATTAGCTGAATTAAACAAGATTGCCGCTCGTAAAGGTAAAATTTTATTTGTTGGTACAAAACGTGCAGCTAGCGAAGCAGTTAAACAAGCTGCTGAAAGCTGTGGACAATACTACGTTAATCACCGTTGGTTAGGTGGTATGTTGACTAACTGGAAAACAGTACGTCAATCAATCAAACGTCTAAAAGATTTAGAAACACAAGCTAGTGATGGTACATTCGATAAATTAACCAAAAAAGAAGCACTAATGCGTGCTCGTGAAATGGCTAAATTAGAAAATAGTTTGGGTGGAATTAAAAATATGGGTGGCTTACCCGATGTGATCTTTGTTATTGGTGCAGACCACGAACATATCGCTATCAAAGAAGCTAACAACTTAGGTATTCCAGTCATTGCTATTGTTGATACTAACTCAGATCCTGATGGTATTGATTACGTTGTTCCAGGTAATGATGATGCGATTCGTGCAATTCAATTATATGCAAATGCAGTTGCTGAAGCAGTACGTTCTGGTCGTGAACAAAACCAATCTCCAGTATCTGAAGAAAGCTTCGTAGAAGAAGCGCCAGCAGCAGAGTAATAAACTCAAATATTTTCAGGGTCGATAATAATATCGACCCATTCTAATGAAAATCATCACAATGGTTAAATAGAGGATTAAAAAATGGCTGAAGTTACCGCTTCTATGGTAAAAGAACTGCGCGAAAGAACTGGCGCAGGTATGATGGAATGTAAAAAAGCATTAGTTGAAGCAAACGGTGATATCGAACTTGCAATTGACAACATGCGTAAATCAGGTCAAGCAAAAGCAGCTAAAAAAGCAGGTCGTGTTGCGGCTGAAGGTGTTATTATTTCTAAAATATCTGCGGATAAAAAATTGGGTGTTATCTTAGAAGTAAACTGCGAAACAGACTTTGTTGCTAAAGATGCAGGATTCTTAGCATTTAGTGATAAAGTTGCAGAGGCGGCATTAACAGAACGCATTAGCGATATTGCTGCACTACAAGCTAAATTTGAAGAAGAGCGCACAGCTTTAGTTGCTAAAATTGGTGAAAACATCGGTATTCGTCGTGTTGCTGAAATTGCTGGTGATGTAGTAGGTAGTTACCAACACGGTGCTCGTATTGGTGTATTAGTTGCTGCTAACGGTGCTGACGATGAATTAGTTAAACACATCGCAATGCACATTGCTGCAAGCAAACCAGAGTACGTTGATCCAAGTGACGTACCTGCTGATGTAGTTGAACATGAACGTAACATTCAAATTGATATCGCAATGCAATCAGGTAAACCGCGTGAAATCGCTGAAAAAATGGTTGAAGGTCGTATGCGTAAATTCACTGGTGAAGTATCACTAACTGGTCAACCATTTGTAATGGAACCTTCAAAAACGGTTGGCGATTTATTAAAAGAAAAGAGCGCAGCAGTTGCTTCATTCATTCGTTTTGAAGTGGGTGAAGGTATTGAAAAAGTCGAAGTCGACTTCGCAGCAGAAGTTGCAGCAATATCAAAACAATCTTAATTGTTTTATAAAACCGCCGTTAAGGCGGTTTTGTTTATCTACAAAATATTTTAAAATTACTGCTAGATAGGAGCCATAGCTCCTTATTTTATTAAATAACGAAACAGTGAGACATCATATGGTAACCCCTTTTTATAAACGTATTCTTCTTAAACTCAGTGGTGAAGCACTACAAGGTGACGAAGGTTTTGGTATTGATGCAACCGTTCTTGATCGTATGGCTCAAGAAATAAAAGAGCTTATTGAAATGAATGTTGAAGTTGCTGTTGTTATTGGGGGTGGTAATCTATTTCGTGGCGCAGGGCTTGCTAAAGCGGGAATGAACCGAGTAGTTGGTGATCACATGGGCATGCTTGCAACTGTCATGAATGGACTTGCGATGCGAGATGCATTGCACCGAATAGAAGTCAACGCTCGCCTAATGTCAGCCATTCCATTAAATGGCGTGTGCGATGACTATCGTTGGACTGAAGCAATTAGCTTGCTTCGTCATGGTAAAGTCGTTATCCTTTCTGCTGGAACTGGTAATCCTTTTTTCACAACCGATTCAGCAGCATGCTTACGGGGTATTGAAATTGGTGCAGATGTTGTCTTAAAAGCGACCAAAGTAGATGGTGTTTACTCTGCCGATCCTGTTAAAGATCCAACAGCAACACTTTATAAAACACTAAGCTATGAAAAAGTGCTTACAGATGAGCTTAAAGTAATGGATTTAGCAGCATTCACATTAGCAAGGGATCATAATCTACCAATTTGTGTCTTTAATATGAATAAACCTGGAGCGTTGCGTCGTGTTATATTAGGCGAACAAGAAGGGACATTAATTAATAACAAAGCAACTGTAACCAGTTAATCATCTTTATTTTAAATAAGGCTTTTATTATGTTAAACGAGATTCAAAAAGAAGCGCAAACGCGCATGGAAAAAAGTATTGATGCGTTTCAAAATCATATTTCTAAAGTAAGAACGGGGCGCGCATCACCAAGCTTATTAGATGGTATTATGGTTGAATATTATGGTAGTCCAACACCATTACGCCAACTAGCTAACATCGTTGCTGAAGATGCAAGAACGCTAGCGATTACTGTATTTGACAAATCACTTACACCACTAATTGAAAAAGCAATCTTAACATCAGATTTAGGACTTAACCCAGCATCAGCAGGTACTGTTATTCGCGTACCACTTCCACCATTAACCGAAGAACGCCGTCGAGACTTAACCAAAATTGTTCGTAACGAAGCAGAACAAGGCCGAGTATCGATCCGTAATATTCGCCGTGATGCCAACGACCAAATCAAAACATTACTAAAAGATAAAGAAATATCTGAAGATGATGAACGTAAAGCACAAGATTTAATCCAAAAAGCGACAGACACCGCAATTAAAAAATTAGATACAGTGCTTGCTGATAAAGAAAAAGAACTAATGGAATTCTAATTTTTATCTTCTTTTTCCTCTTTTCTTCCAAACGCTCTGTTTTATAAAGCAGAGTGTTTTTCCTTGATTTTAAAAATCGGTCAGTAAATGAATTGATTTTATTTATGTTTTTTTGAGTCCTATTTTTACAAAAACAGCCACCCAAAACCGATCTCCAAAAAACACTCCACTAGCACAGGCAAACCTATGTCTTAAATTTACCAAATAATCCTATTCGACGAGTTTTTGCACGAAATTTATTTATGTCTTTCAAATTATCTCTTAACGTATTATCGAAATATTAGATTAAAAATATTTCTTTCTAATCCATAATGCTACATTGACTAGCAATACAAGCACGGGGACTTCAACTAGTGGCCCTATCACTGCAGCAAAGGCCACAGGCGATGCTAAACCAAAAGCGACAATAGCCACAGCAATAGCTAATTCAAAGTTATTACTGGCCGCTGTAAAGGACATGGCGGTTACTTTAGGGTAGCTTTCATTGGCTAATTTACCCATCATAAAACTTAAAACAAACATTACAACAAAGTAGATTGTTAGTGGAATAGCAATTCGAATAGCATCTAAAGGTAGTTTAACCACTTCATTACCTTTTAAGCTAAACATAGCCACAATAGTAAATAGTAACGCAATCAATGTAATAGGGCTGATTTTAGGTAAAAATTTATTTTGATACCAATCATCTCCTTTTACTTTTCGTAAAAAGTAACGAGTTAAAAAACCTGCTAAAAAGGGTATGCCTAAATAGATAAGAACAGTTTCAGCGATAGTACCAAAACTTACATTAATAACACTCCCAGCTAAACCAAATAAAGGAGGTAAGTAAGAAAGATAAAACCAAGCAAAGACACTAAAAAATAGGATTTGGAAGATAGAGTTGAAGGCAACCAGTGCAGCAATATACTGGTTATCCCCATCAGCTAATTGATTCCAAACTAGCACCATAGCGATACAACGCGCAAGGCCAATTAAAATAACACCTGTCATATACTCTGGATAGTCATGCAAAAAAATTATCGCCAATATAAACATTAATGCAGGGCCAATTAACCAATTCTGTATTAATGATAAAGCTAATATTTTTTTATCTTGAAAAATTTTAGGTAACTCTTCATAACGCACTTTTGCCAGTGGTGGATACATCATTAAAATAAGGCCAATAGCAATAGGTATATTAGTCGAACCAACAGATAATTCATTAAGCCTATCTGGTAAGGATGTAAATACCGTACCTAAGATAATACCTAATGCCATTGCAGCAAAAATCCATAGAGTTAAGTAACGGTCTAAAAAAGATAGTTTTTTTACAGGTGTGTTCGTTGGACAAGTCATAATAATTTAACCTATATTATTAGGCTGATGAGTTAACTAATCAGCCATTTCCTCTATTGATTAGATAATTTAGTTAAAGCATCTATACCTATAGTTTTCTTTGCTTTTAAAGGTACTATAAAATAGGGTCAATGGCAATGAGTATATAAGTAGAACCAACAGATAATATGTAATAACATATTGTATTATTCAGATTTATTATTAAAACAACCCGCTTAAACACATAAAGGCGTTTTACCAGAAATAGCTTTATGTATAACCATATTATAAATGTGAATAAGTAGCTTAGACTTTTGTTCTCTATTTTCTGTATTGTTAAATATTTTTTATATCATGCCACATTGCAATTAAAATATGTAATCATGCTTTCGGTTTTTTCATTCGTTTATTGGTGGGCTGGTTTCGTAAATTTTGATTAATAAAATGGTTATTAAACGTTTTAATGAATAGATACAGCGATACTTTAATTAATTATCAAATGGTATAGAGATCTTGAGTGTTTCTCACAAAAATACAGCCTAAAAAGTGAATAGTCATGTAAATATTCACAAATCATGCCGAGAATTACATTGTTTATTTTAGTCCTTTATATTAAATGGATGATTATTTAATGCTTCATGCGGTTTTTAGGTGTTATAAATGGAATATGTAAATGTTTGGTGTCGACCTGAAACTGTCGTCTAGCTAGGCTTTGTTATTACTTTTAGCCACCATTGATAAATCTTTAGTTTGATTTTTTTGTATGTTCATTGCTGTCGTTCCTTAAATTACGGTAAACAATGAGAGTAATTTCTACGACTAAAATATATGACCACTTGTTTTAAGTGTAAAAAATCAAATAAAATCAGTACTCTACCTGAATGATTTTATACCTTCAAAAAGCGCTTATTCCACCATTCAAGACCAACTCATCTATCAATACCATCTTTTTGCCCCACCACGAACAATTATTTACAAAAAAGTCCGCCAAAAAACTAGCCAACTATTTTATAAATGGTTATACTTTTATCGCTGTAGGAAAACAAGCTTATTAAATAAGCGAATAATTATAAAAATTCAAATAAAACAAAATATTACTTGACACGAGAAACGTAATGCATTATCATTTTAGGCACAAGGCACAAGGCACTGGCAAACCTATGTCTTAAATTTATCAAATAATCCTATTCGACGAGTTTTTACACGAAACTTATTTATACCTTCCAAATTATTTCTCAACGAATTATCGAAATTATCGCTCAAATCACCTAAATCACCTAAATCACCTAAATCACCTAAATCACCTAAAACAGCTCTGCTAGTATCAGCACTGTTATTATTGTCATTGTCATGGAATGTACAGGCGAATGACAAAAAGTATCGAGCGGGTAATCGTAGTGATGCAATAATATTACTATCCGAGCCATTACCAGCGGAGCCAGTTATCAAGTATGCAAGACCGAATCTACAAATGGGTGACGGCAAACACGCAGGCCCTGCTAACATATGGAATCCTAAGAAGGGCTTCTTAGTTCAATCAACCAATCCTGGATCATATAACCTCAATTTTCCAACTACAGGTGCGGATAATTTATATTTTGATTTACTCATTACAGGAATAGATGTTAGAGAATTGACATGGGCACCTGTCAGGCATGAGGGAATTACTGCAACAGTGACAAATGTTGTACCTAATAATACTGAGCATTGGATTCCTTATGAAGATAGGGGACAAGTTGTAGCACGCGTTAAGCTAACAGGTCCAGAGGCAAAAAATCAATGGTACAATCCTCATCCTAACCTAATTACTAAGCCACAGTTACCGCAGACGTTTGAGTTAGTGGGTAGAGATATATATGGCGGTGAGGTAGTAAAATATGGATTTGTATTAAGGCAGTGGTTCGTCAATCGTGGTGTTCAATTGAAAACTTATAGTGACCAGTTAGCATGGTGTGATAGTTTGGGTTATCGAATGCCACGGGTAAGAGATTTAACCAATTCAAACTATAATAATTTAG
Organism: Gilliamella sp. Occ4-3; assembly: GCF_001690675.1. Classification (NCBI taxonomy): domain Bacteria; kingdom Pseudomonadati; phylum Pseudomonadota; class Gammaproteobacteria; order Orbales; family Orbaceae; genus Gilliamella; species Gilliamella sp. Occ4-3. The sequence goes on along the minus strand of NZ_LZHR01000061.1, from coordinate 1,778 downwards.
GTGCAACACCTAGTTCATCAGGTAATTCTTACATGCGTCACATAGGCGCTGGCTTTTTCACGGAGTGGGGCCGCATGTACAACTACACTGATGCGGGCTTCGTCGACGGCTACTACTGGACGAGCGACGCAACAGGTAGCAACCAGTTCGATGTCTACTCGTACCCCGGCACCGTCGGCAGCAACAGTGCCAGCTACTTCCGCTATGGCCTTTGCACCGCACCTTAGCTTTTAGCGTTTAGTTCTTAATCCTTAGGGCGCGGAAGGGGGTTACGGTGCCTGAGGGGATAATATAAAAAAGAATAAAGCCCCCGCGTAAGTTGGGGCGTTTTCCTTAGGGTTGCGCTATTGTGGCAAAGCCACAATAGCGCCGCCTCCGCCACCAACGCTGAAAGCGTGGCTGGCAGGGGCACAAGGACAAGCAAATAAACAAAGAGGAGTCATGCAATGGAAATTAAACAAAAATTAGCATTAAGTGACAACCCGATTCATTTTTTGAGAGAAGGACTTTTTTAAAGACATAAAACCAATAATCAAACACATAAAAAAACTCGACCAAATGTGCGAGCGCATCAACGTAGCTCAGATGTAGAAACTTAGCATTCCATCAGATAGGAAAAAGCTATGGGGCAACTCAGCTAAAATCCACTTTGCTGTTGATAGTGGTGGTCTACCGATTTGTTTTGAGCTTTCGCAAGGATAACATTATGTTATTGCTGGTATTTATACTTATGTGGTTACCAATGTATTGTTGATTAATATATAAACACAAAAAGTAAAGAGTCCTAATAATTCACTTAAAAAACATTTGGTTAGCAATACAACAAGCTTTAGAAAAATGGACTATGCCAAAAACTAGAAAAATACAATGGGTCGGTTTATTATAAAATTTTGTGACAAAATTAATTATCACCTTTAATGGGCAAATATACAAATTTAGTATGGATTTATAAAGGGATATATTTTGAATCAGCAAATATTTGCAGATTCGCCATATAGAGAATAAAATTTTAGGCGATTTATTAACTTTTATAATATGGCTAAGACGCATTATGAATTTTTAAAGAGTTATTTTAATTATGAAGTGTAAACAATCCAGAGATTTCTTAGCTGTAAGTTTATTTATTCTACAAAAGGAGCAATTTAAATAGATGAAACAAGTCGGAAAGAAGAAAATGATTTTTTTTTTAGTCCTGATCATTATCTATCTCAGTGGTATCCTTGTCATTTTGTTATTAATGAAATAGCATTTACTAGTGCAGAACAATGGATGATGTATTCTAAGGCATTGTTATTTAAAGATATAGAGAGTGCCAATGCTATTTTATCTATTCCGTCATCTAAAATGCAAAAAAAGCTGGGGCAAACTGTGCGTAATTTTGATGAAAATATATGGAATAAGCATAAAAAAGAGATTGTTTTTGAGGGTAATTATGCAAAATTTTCTCAAAATGATGAGCTTAAAAAATATCTATTATCAACCAAAGATAAAGTATTAGCAGAAGCAAGCCCTTATGACAAGATTTGGGGAATTGGTTTAAGTATTGATGACGAAATGAGATTTAATATGGCTAAATGGCGAGGCAAAAATTTACTTGGTGAAGTTTTAATGCAAGTAAGGAAGGCATTAAAAGCGTAATTCTAAATAACTATTTGTAAATGCCCCAAACTTAGTACACAACTCACGTAGAAAATTAAGCTGCTTGTTTTAGTGTTTTATACTCAATCGGTGTCATGTTATTTAATGCCTCATGCGGTCTTTCGGTGTTATAAATCGTT
>NZ_LZHR01000060.1:0-50667 GCF_001690675.1 Gilliamella sp. Occ4-3 | reverse complement strand
TTTTTTATTGTTTATTTGATATTTATCAAAGGTATCTTAATGGTGGCTTTTTTATATTATTATGATTTTATTTGATTTATATTTTTTATGTAGAAATAATTTAAATTGAAAAAATAAATAAAAACGTTGACGAAAGCGAAAAAAAATGGATAATAAGCAGGGTAAGGATTTTTCATTGTTTTCTTTCCTTATATTCCTTATATTTCATGTTGGCCTGTATAGTTTTATACAGGTCTTTTTTTATTTTTGAACTATTCATGAAATCCCTTCACAAAAAGAGTATAATCAGTTTCCTATAGAATCTGTTTTAAAGCTTATCCTAACAGAGCGTTGTATTTATTGAGAGGATTTGATTATGTCTTTTAGCATTCCACATCTTTTAGTGTTTCTTGCCGTGGTGATTTTATTATTTGGCACTAAGAAGTTACGTAATTTAGGTTCGGATCTTGGTTTAGCGTTGAAAGGCTTTAAAAAAGCGATGAATGATGACGAAGTTGAATCAAAAAGTGATAATAAGTTAGATGATAATAAATAGTTGCATTTATTTAGTATGAATTTACAATTTGACGTAGTAATTGTTGGTGGTGGATTAGTTGGTTTAGCCACTGCTTGTGCACTTAGCCAATGTGATTTAAGCATTGCGATTATAGATACTAAACTTTGTCAGCATGAATTCTTGCCTCATGCTGAAATAAGTATTAGAGCTTCTGCTATTAATGGCGCTAGCCAGCGCTACTTTTCAAAAATTGGTATATGGGATGATTTATGCAATAGCAAGCGTGTACAGGAATTTACTGAGATAGGTGTATGGGAAAAAAATGGTCAAGCTCATTTGTCTGCCCAAGCCAAAGATTACGGTTATTCTAATCTTGGATACATAATTGAAAATAATGTCATTTCTCATTATCTTTACCAGTTTGCATTAAACTGTTCGAATATTAAAATTTATAGCCATGAAGCAGTTGATTGTACATTTAATGATGATTTTGTCTTTTTGACACTTGCAAATAAAGCTGTTTTACAAGCTAAATTAATGATAGGGGCTGATGGTGCTCATTCTTGGGTGCGTAGGAGTGAAAATATTTCTGTTCTTGAGCGTGATTATCTTCATCATGCTGTGATTACAACTGTTCAAACTGAATATCCTCATCAATCCTGTGCTAGACAAGTGTTTTATCCCAATGGAATTATTGCTTTTCTTCCTCTTTGGAATGTAAATAAAAGTTGTTTAGTTTGGTCGACAAAACCAGATAATGCGTCTACTTTAACTTCACTTTCTGAATCAGAATTTTCGAACGAATTATTTCGGTTGACTGGTGATAAAGTTGGTAAATGCCAGTTAATTAACCCTAGAATGGTATTCCCATTAAAAGCGCGATTTGCTAAACAATTTATTAAGCATCGGTTAGTACTTATTGGCGATGCTGCTCATACTATTCACCCTTTAGCAGGACAAGGGGTAAATTTAGGTTTTCAAGATTCTGCTTTATTAGTTTCAACCATTAAACAATTAATCGAAACTAATAAAGATATTGGGCTTGTAAAAAATTTAAAATCATTTGAGTTTAATCGTCGCAAAGATGCGTTAGTTATGCTCACGGCCATGCAAACTATTCAAGATATGTTTAATGGTGATAATTTGTTGAAAAAGACGTTAAGAACAATTGGTATGAATGTTATTGATAATAGTCAGCTATTAAAAAAGCAACTGATTAAATATGCTATGCATATTTAATTTAAACTTATATCTAGTTATTATTGTGTCTGTCAAAAACTTTCAGGTAAGTATGTGTTTCAGTATAAAAATCAATTATGATACTTAATAGATTAAGAATCTATTCCAGAAATAACAATCCAACCATAAAATAAGTAAACTGAACTAAAGCCGCATGATCTAATGCGCTTAGCAAATTATAGTTAAACAAGAATAATAATGATGCACTAAAAAGTGCACCAATATTGATAATAAATCGTGATTAAACTGTTTGTTTTAATAAGTTATAAACAGGGGTAGCAAGACCTATTTTTGCGTTGTTAGATTTTAGTTTATACCAATAGCCACTATGTTCATTAAAACATTTTGTATACTTGGTAATGACACAATAAATAGGAAAAATATCTAAGTGAAAATGACTAAATGTGTGGCGAAATGCAACAAGTTGCTTTGGTGCTGTTGTTTCGATACCTTGTTTTTTTAACCAGTCAGTTATTGCTTGTTTACTTGAAAATTGAGGAAAACAATATAATCCTCCCCAAATACCAGACGGAGGCCTTTTTTCAAGCCAAATTGTATGATCATATTCTAGCATTAAAAAATAGGCTGTCTTTTGGGGAATGGCATTTTTAGTTTTTTTTGTAGGATAGAGTTGCCAGCTTTCGGTTTTATATGCTAGACAATGGGTTTGCAATGGGCATAAGGAGCATTTAGGTTTAGTGCGTGTGCAAACCATAGCCCCAATATCCATCATAGCTTGATTAAATTTTGCTACCTTATGTTTTGGTGTGACTTGTTCACTTAATTGCCAAAGTTTATTTTCGACAGTTTTAATACCAGGCCAACCTTCAACAGCAAAATATCGGGTTAAAACACGTTTTACGTTGCCATCTAAAATTGGATAATGTTGATTTTGTGCAAGAGATAAAATTGCACCAGCTGTTGAGCGTCCTATGCCTGGAAGTGCGACGACATCATCGAACTTTGTAGGGAACATGCCATTAAATTTATCCACAATTAATTGTGCTGCTTTATGTAAATTACGTGCTCTTGCATAATAACCAAGTCCTGTCCAAAGATGCAATACATCATCAATTGGCGCTTTTGCTAAATCTGTTATTTGTGGGAAGTGCTCAATAAAACGATTAAAGTAAGGAATAACCGTTGCAACTTGGGTTTGCTGTAGCATCACTTCAGACAACCAAACATGATAAGAGCTTTTTTCGACCTGCCATGGTAGCGATTTTCTGCCATATTGTTCATACCACGTCAGAACAGCTTGCGGAAAGTATTGTATTGTCATAGCCATTACATTGCAGCAACAATAGAATCACTAGGATAGCAACCTAGTACCTTAGTATATAAAGTCATTGATGCCAATTCTTTGAGAGCTGTTTGCATTTCATAAGAATGAATGTTACCTTGCAAATCGATATAAAACATCTCTTCCCAAGGCGTACCATGAATTGGGCGTGATTCAAGTTTAGTCATAACAATGTTATGGTTACGTAATACCGATAGCGCATCAACTAAAGCACCTGCTTGCTGACCTGTTTTCATGAGAATTGTGGTTTTAGCAGGGATTTGATCAGATACTTCTATTGGCTGACGAGCTAACACAATAAAACGAGTAATGTTTTCTTTTTGATTGGCAAAATTATGTTCAAGGACTTGTAGCCCATATAATTCACCACCATCTTTATTACCCATAGCTGCAACATTAGGTTGATTCAATTTAGCTACAGTTTCCATTGCTGATGAAGTACTATCGCAGTATATGATTTTCCAATGAGGATAGTTCTCTAAGAAGTTACTACATTGCTGGAATGGTTGTGGATGGCTATAAATAGTATCGATTTGCTCTAGCTGGGAATTTTGTATAGCAAGAATACAATGATCAATAGGTAAAGAGAGCTCACCAATAATATGCAGGTTAGTTTTTTGCAATAAATCATAAACTTCATTAATTGAGCCGGAACTTGAATTTTCTATTGGTAAGATTCCATAATCTACAGCACCATTTTCGACTTGTTCAAAAATCTCTTTAAAGGTTGAACAGCTTAATTCAATCATTTCATCTAAGTGAGCGCTAGCATAACGGCGGGCAGCAGAATGCGAATAAGATCCTTTGGGGCCTAAAAAGGCAACTTTGGCTGTGGTGATTGTGCTGAGATTAAGCTTTTCTTGCAAGATTTTTTGTTGTAATAGTACAGAATCTTCAATAATTAATTGATATAAGCGTTTAATGAAAATATCATCAAGATGATAGTCTTTGCCTTCATTGATTAAGGCTCTGATAAGTGAACGTTCACGATCAATGTCGCGCACAGGAATGTTTGCTTCAATTTTCGTATGAATTACTTGTGTTGAAAGTTGGCGCCTCAGGGCAATAAGCTCTAACAATGTTTTATCTAATTTATTAATTTTATCTCGCAAAGATAATAAAGGATTTGTAGCCATTTTTTATAAGTTATTTAAAAAAAGATAGTTTGTATTATAACAAGCAAAAAAATAAAGGCACCATCAAAGTGCCTTTTTATTCAATCAATAAAATTGACAGATTAAATTTCTTCTTCTAATACTGTGTCTTTTATGCTGTTAACTGCACGCCGAGATTCATTTTTGTGTTGTAGTTTATTAAGTTGTTTTTCAAGCTTATCAATAAGATCATTTATTGCAGCATACATATCAATATGTTTGGCAGAAGCAACTAATGAGGTTCCTTTGGTGGCAATTGTTGCGTCAACAATAAATCCATCTGGTTCTTTAGATAAAATAAAATGAGGGTTGATTAACAGTGCTCTCCATTTATCTAACTTCGAAAATTTATCTTCTAGATAGCTACGAATAGCAGGGGTAACATCCATTTGTCTACTGGTAATACTTAAAGTCATAATTGACCTCCTCTTTTTTATCAACAAAGTTAATTTTAATGTTGTTACTATATTGGCAAATTATTTTAGTCTCGTTAATAAGATTTTTGTTTTTGCCTGATTTTTATTAGTTTAATTTTAAAATAGATTTCATTGACTAAATATTGCATAACATGTGGACCAGATGAAACTGATTTTACCATGGTTTTAATATATACTGTATTAATAATTATTTAGTTTATCCTGTGTTATAGTAATTATTTAATAATGGGGACAATGTGAATTATTTAGATAATGTGAAGATTGTTTTGGTTGAAACATCTCATACAGGCAATATGGGCTCTGCTGCGAGAGCAATGAAAACCATGGGATTAACTAACCTTTGTTTAGTTAATCCGATCATAAAGCCTGATTCTCAATCGATTTCGTTAGCTGCAGGTGCCAGTGATATTATAAAAAATGCACAAATCTTTTCTTCACTTGAACAAGCCATTGCTGATTGTACTTTAGTGATTGGTACTAGTGCGCGTTCTCGTAGTTTACAGTGGCCATATTTAACTCCCAAAAAGTGTGGCGATAAGATTATTCAAGAAGCCTCAAATCTCCATACTCAAGTCGCTTTGGTATTTGGGCGTGAGCGTGTTGGTTTAACTAATGAAGAATTGCAAAAGTGCCATTATCATGTTGGAATTCCAGCTAACCCTAGTTATAGTTCTTTAAATCTTGCTATGTCGGTACAGGTTTTGTGTTATGAAATTCGCATGTCAATGCTCAATCTTGAAGATCAGCAATCTGAAAAGGAAAATGAGAATATGGCTGAAACTGAGTTTCCTATAGATGCTGATATAGAGCGCTTTTACCAGCATTTAGAACAAACTTTATTACAGACAGGCTTTATTAATGCCAATCATCCAGGACAAATTATGGGGCGTTTGCGTCGATTATTTACACGTGCACGTATTGAACAACAGGAACTAAATATTTTGCGTGGCATTTTAACTTCGATTAATAAAATTTTACATTGATGACAAATAGAAACACCCACAGATTTGTGGGTGCTATTTTAAGGTTGATACTGTTTAATGTAGTATCTTATCTATTAATCAAAATATCAATTCTAAGTATGTTAGCTTTTAGCTTTTTTGCGCCATGTTGTGCCATTTGCACTATCTTCAAGAACAATATTCATTGCATTTAGTTTGTCACGAGCTTCATCGGCCTGAGACCAATTTTTGCTTGCTCTTGCTTCGTTACGTTGTTTTATTAATGCTTCAACTAATGCCACATCAACATCATCTTGCTTATCACCTTGTAAAAATTTAACAGGATCTTGCTCTAATAATCCAAGAACTGCTGATAAATAACGTAACTCAGCTGCTAATTCATTAGCGAGTTGCATATTATTATCGGCTTTGGCTTTGTTTATTTCACGAGCCAGATCAAAAAGCGTTGAATAAGCTTCTGGTGTATTAAAGTCATCATCCATTGCGTTACAAAACTGGCGATAATAATTACTATCAGGTGTCGTATGTGGATGATTCGCATCAGTATCTCGCAAGGCTGTATATAGTCGCTCAAGTGCCATTCTTGCTTGTTTTAAATTATCTTCACTATAATTTAACTGACTACGATAATGACCAGATAGTAAAAAATAACGTACTGTTTCAGCATCATAATGCTTTAATACATCGCGAATAGTGAAAAAATTATTGAGTGATTTTGACATTTTTTCTTGGTCGACCATCACCATACCTGAGTGCATCCAGTAATTTACATATTGACCGTTATGCGCACAAGTTGATTGGGCAATTTCGTTTTCATGATGTGGAAACATTAAATCTGAACCGCCACCGTGAATATCAAAGTGATTGCCTAATTGATAGCTGTTCATTGCTGAACATTCAATGTGCCAACCAGGGCGACCTTTACCCCATGGTGAATCCCAACTTGGTTCGTTAGGTTTTGACATTTTCCATAATACAAAATCCATTGGATTTTGTTTAACATCAACAACTTCAACTCGAGCACCAGCTTGTAATTGTTCTAAATTTTGGCGAGATAAAATACCGTAATTCGGATCGCTGTCTACCGAAAACATGACATCACCATTATTGGCAATATATGCATGTTTTTTTTCGAGAAGCTCTTCAACTAATTTAATAATTTGTGGCATATGATGAGTTGCACGAGGCTCTATATCAGGCCGACGAATATTTAGTGCATCAAAATCGGTATACATTTCTTGTAGCATTCTATCTGTAAGTTGATCACAGGTTTCACCATTTTCGAACGCACGTCTAATGATTTTGTCATCAACATCAGTAATATTACGAACATAAGTTAAATCGTAACCTAAAAAACGTAAATAACGTGCGACAACATCGAAAGCAACGAAAGTACGTCCGTGACCAATATGACAAAGATCGTAAATTGTCACTCCACAAACATAGAGTCCAACTTTATTAGGGGTAATTGGTTGAAATATTTCTTTTTCGCGTGTTAATGTATTGAATATTTTTAACATTATAATTTACAGGGTAAAATTGATGGATTTTGCTAGATAATATAACAAAATTCTGGATATGACGAAATTACTTATTGAGAACTTTGCAAGCAAAATTGAGAAAATGTATATACCAATATAACTGAATTAAATTTGTTGAGTTCGTATAGATGTTTTTAAGACTGACGATGAGAAATATGATGTACTATAAATATAAACCTTAATCTAATTTAAATTGGCGGTTTACCCGCCAATTTAAATTAAAATAACTTATTGTTTTAAATGGCGATAGATATAAATGAGTATAATCGACCCAAGTACTGAAATTAACAAACTAGGGAAATTAAATCCAGTTACACTACCCCAACCAAAGAAGGTGCTAATATACCCACCCACTAAGGCTCCTGCTATGCCTAATAAAATAGTTTTAAAAACCCCTACACGTCCTAGTGGCATAAAAAACTTTGCAATCCAGCCGGCAATTAATCCTAGAATAACCCAACTTATAATACCCATGATAATTTCCTTCTTTTATTGAAATTAATTTTAGTTTACTCAAATAAATTAAAAAATCTAACAGATGTTGATGCTCAATGTAATAGTTTTAATCAATTGATTAAAAATAATAAATAACAGTAAATTTTTAATAATCAATGAATAAGGATTTGGTAGGTAAATGCTGTTGGTAATTTGTTATCTTATGATTTTTTAATTAAAATTAAAGTATTTGACCATGTTTCTAACTATGGACATATACTTGATGAATATAGGAAGATAACTAAACGTAATTAAAAGGGAGGTTTAATCTCCCTTAATATATTATTGTTCGAAAATTGTTTTATGTAGAATTTTGATAATTGATTCGGCATCATTGCTTTTTGCTAATAAGCAAAGATTGTGTGTACTTGCCCCATAACAGCAAAGCCTAATAATAAATTCATCTAATACACCAAACACTTCTTTTGCAATACCTCTGGTTGAGGTTAGGTTATTACCAATAATAGCAATGAGTGCTAAATCTTCTTCTATATCGACATGACAAACATTTGATAATTCATCAAATAATTCTTTCGTTAATAAACTGTTTCCGTTGGTGTTTGTACCAGTAGTGTCGATGGTTAGTGCAATACTTACTTCTGATGTAGTTACTAAATCAACCGAAATGTTATATTTGGCTAATATCGTAAACACATTTGCAAGAAAGCCTTGTGCATGTAGCATATTTAAACTGGTTAAAGTTAGTAAGGTTTGTTTACGACGTAACGCTAATGCTCTGAAGACAGGTAATTTAGATGTGATGCTATTAGTACTATAAACAATAGTTCCTCCATCTTGTGGTGCTTTACTTGAACCAACAAAGACTGGTATATTGCTACGTACAGCTGGGACTAGCGTTGCTGGGTGTAGTACTTTTGCTCCAAACGTTGCCATTTCGGCCGCCTCCGCAAAAGATATTTCATCAATGCGTTTAGCTGCTGGAGTAATGCGAGGATCGTTAGTATAAATTCCAGCAACATCAGTCCAAATATCAATTTGAGTTGCACCCAATGCTTCACCTAATAAAGCTGCTGTATAGTCACTTCCACCTCGTCCCAAAGTAGTGGTTTTTCCAGAACTTTCACTACCAATAAATCCTTGTGTCACAATGACACAACTATTGTCTAATGACTTTAAATGGGCACAACAAAGCTGTTTAATATCTTCAATTTTAGGTGTTGCTTTACCAAAGTTATCGTTGGTGCGCATAACTTTTCGTACGTCAAACCACATGGCTTTTTTCTGTTTTTCTTTTAGTATTTCGACAAACAGTTTTGAAGACATAATTTCACCGTGACTAACAAGCTCATCGGTTAACGCAGGTGATGTTGCTAAGCTTGCCGCTTCTGACAATGAGGCTATATTGGCAATGATTTGGTCTATTTCTGCGCGTAGTTTGGGATTTTCAGGTAATTGTTCTAGAATGTTGTATTGAATCGATTGAATTTTCGCAATATGTTGAGATCTTACTTCTGCGTCACGTCCTTCTGCTAATGCAACTAACAAATTTGTTACACCAGCGGAGGCTGATAATACAACAACCTTTACGTTAGGGTTAGCTATTACAATATTGGCACTATTAACCATTGCTGGATAATCGGCAACACTAGTACCACCAAATTTAGCTATTACAAATGATGTTTCCATGGATTCCTCATATTAAAAATTTTTATTTTTAACAGAGTTAGAGCGGGCATGTTCTATTTACAATTAAAAAGTACAAACCATGAAGCGCTCCACCTGTTAAGGTGACAACCCAAGGGATTCAGCCCTTGCAGTCGATTTAATTACTTCTGGATGGGTAATCAAACCTCGGCATTACGTCCCCTCGATCATTTATTAGTGGTTCCAGTCCCTAAAATGACTTACCTGAGTAATGCGCCTCTTCGTTTTGCAACTTCTGTTACGAAATCAGCACTATATAGGATTAACGATTTTATTAATTGTGTCAATAGGTTAAAAGTTAAAAATTATTTGGTTGTAATAAAGTGAAATTGAAAGATTTATAGCTCTCGTTCAAACAATTCAATAATGGTCTGATATAATTTTTTTACTGTACATTCTTTAGTTGGTGTACTAAAGATTGTATCATCACCAGCAATTGAACCTAAAATACCTTCCGATTTACCAATTGAGTCTAGTAATCGAGCAATGAGTTGAGCTGCGCCTGGGCTAGTACGTATCACCACCATTGAACTATTGAAATCAATATCAATCACTAAATTTTTTAATGGGCTACTAGTTGTTGGTACGCTTATTTCTGCAGGTAAACAATAGACCATTTCGGATTTTGCATTTCTGGTTCTTACCGCACCAAATTTGGTTAGCATACGTGAAACTTTTGATTGATTAATGTTATCAAATCCTTGTTCTTGTAACGCTTGTACGATTTCTACTTGTGAACTAAACTTCTCTTGACGAAGCATCTCTTTAAATGTTTTTGTGAGATTAGCTTGTTTCATAATGTTCCTTGGCTTCTAATTTGTTACTCTTTACTACTAATAAATGTTGTTATAAGACTCATAATAAAGTCTAATTGATATTTAAACCAAAATAACTACTACCAATTTTAATGTATCAGTAGCAATTATTATATATATAATTATGCGTAAAATAGCATAAAATTAAAGTGTTGATTTAATAGCATCCTTCGGTCTATAAGATTTCACTATTTGGTCATAGGTTTCAATATAAGGTCCTTCTAGTAGTTGTATACAATAAGGGATACTAGCAAATATGCCACTCACAATAACATTACCTTGATCATCTTTAACACCCTCAAGTGTTTCTTTAATTGATTTTGGCCTTCCAGGTAGGTTGATGATTAGACATTTTTTGCGAATAACACCAACTTGCCTAGATAAAATAGCAGTTGGTACAAAATGTAAACTGATCTGACGCATCTGTTCGCCGTAACCAGGCATTACACGATCAGCGATTGCTAATGTTGCATCTGGGGTTACGTCTCTAGTCGCAGGGCCTGTACCACCAGTAGTTAAAATTAAATGGCAATGTTGATTATCAACAAGTTCGCATAATGTTTTTTCAATAACAACTTGCTCATCTGGAATAATATGGTTTTCGGTTGTAAATGGTGTTTTCAGTGCTGTTTGTAACCATGATATTAATGATGGTATGCCCTCATCTTGGTAAATACCACTTGATGCTCTATCTGATACTGAAACTAATCCAATCTTAAACATGATACTTATTCCTTAAGCAATAACTTAGACGCAGATTGATAATTAAAGATACGTTATTAGTATTTAATTAATAATATGTGTTCTATTTTAGAAATTATAATTTTATTTATATTGATATAAATAAAATTAAACTAAAAAGGTTTTTACAATGATTGATTATATTGTCGATTCATTAAACATGATATCATATTATTAAAATAACAATTGATTCACTTAGGATATATTCATGCCATCAATTCCTGCACTTGAGTTAATCTCACTCAAAAAAATTTATAAAAATGGTATAGAAGCATTAAAAGGTATCGATTTAACTGTACAAGCTGGTGATTTTTATGCTTTGCTAGGACCAAATGGTGCTGGTAAATCAACAACTATAGGTATTATTAGTTCATTAGTGACTAAAACTTGTGGGCAAGTAAAAATCTTTGGCTACGACTTAGATACCGATATTGTAAATGCCAAAAGACAATTAGGAATTGTACCGCAAGAATTCAATTTTAATCAATTTGAAGAAGTGTTACAAATAGTCACTAATCAAGGTGGTTATTATGGATTGCCCCGAAAAATTGCATTAGAGCGAGCCGAAAAATATTTGCGAGTTTTAGATTTGTGGGATAAACGCCATAGTCGAGCTAATATGCTATCAGGTGGAATGAAAAGGCGATTAATGATAGCCAGAGCTCTCGTGCATGAACCTAAATTATTAATTCTTGATGAGCCGACAGCAGGCGTTGATATTGAATTACGCCGTTCTATGTGGGATTTTTTACGTGAAATCAATCGTCAAGGTATCACAATTATTTTAACCACACATTATTTAGAAGAGGCAGAAATGCTCTGTAGAAATATTGGTATTATTCAGAGCGGCAAATTGATAGCAAACTCATCAATGCGTGAGCTATTGTCGAAAAGCCAATCTGAAACAATTGTTATTGATTATGTGGCGACGCCTAAGCAGATTGAGTTAAATGGCTATAATTATTCCGATGTTGAGCCTGGTATGTTGGAAGTGAAAGTAGATAAACAAAATGGATTAAATCAATTATTTGAACAATTAAATAAACAAAATATTAAAGTAATCAGCGTACGAAATAAAGCGAATCGATTAGAAGAGTTATTTGTTGAGCTGTTGCATAGTGATACTAAACAAAAAGGTGGCATTAATGAATAATTTATATTGGATTGCCTTAAAAAGTATTTGGCGTAAAGAAGTAACCCGATTTTTAAGAATTTGGATCCAGACCTTAATTCCACCTGTTATTACCATGTCGCTTTATTTTATTATCTTTGGTAATTTAATTGGCTCTCGTGTTGGTGACATGGGTGGTTTTAGCTATATGGAATTTATTGTGCCAGGCTTAATAATGATGTCAGTAATTACTAATTCCTATACGAATGTTTGTTCATCCTTTTTTAGTGCTAAATTTCAACGTAATATTGAAGAAATATTGGTGGCACCAGTACCAACAAATATTCTTATTCTAGGATATGTCGGTGGAGGTGTGATGCGCGGTATTTTAACGGGTGTTTTGGTTACTATCGTATCGCTATTTTTTGTTCGCTTTGATGTACATTCTTGGTTGTTTGTTATTTTTACATTGCTATTGACCTCGATTTTATTTTCATTAGCAGGTCTACTCAATGCAGTATTTGCCAAAACGTTTGATGATATAAGTATTATTCCAACATTTGTGTTAACACCATTAACTTATCTTGGTGGTGTTTTTTACTCAATTACTGTGTTACCAACTTTTTGGCAATGGGTATCGAAAATTAATCCCATCGTTTATATGATTAACGGTTTTCGTTATGGATTTTTGGGCGTGTCAGACGTGCCGTTATGGATCACTTTTTCAATGCTAATTTTATTTGTGACTGTACTTTATGTAATTGCATGGCGACTGATTGATAGAGGGCTAGGATTGAGAAGTTAATTAAAGTTAGGAAACAGTAATTAACCGCCGATTATTGTATCGGCGGAATAATATTAGCTACTGTGCACCAGCAACAGCTTCCTTAGCCATTTCAGTGATTTTAGAAAAATCACCTTTTGCTATGGCATCCGTTGGAATAAACCAAGTTCCACCAACACATAGTACATTATTAAGTGCCAAATAATCACGGTAGTTTTTAGGATTCACACCGCCTGTAGGGCAAAACTTCATGTATCCGCAAGGTCCAGAAAATGCCTTTAATGCTGCAACTCCGCCATTGATTTCAGCTGGGAAGAATTTTAATGCCGTTAAACCATATTCTTGGGCTTTTAATAATTCAGAAATAGTTGCAATACCAGGAATAACAGGGATAGGGCCTGCAACTGCCGCTTCTAAAATAGCATCGGTAATTCCTGGTGTAATAACAAACTCTACACCAGCTTCAGTAACCTGTTTTAGTTGTTCAACACTAGTTACTGTTCCTGCTCCTACAATTGCTTCAGGAACTTCTTTGATGATTTTCTTAATTGCTTCAATCGCACAAGCTGTTCTTAACGTTACTTCCAGTACCTTCACCCCGCCAGCAATGAGAGCTCTAGCTAGTGGTACAGCATCCTCAATTCGTTCAATAACGATAACTGGAACCACTGGTCCCATAGTTAAAATTTCTTCAGCACTTCGTTTCCATTGTTTCATTTGTATCTACCCATACCTTATTGATACTTAAATAAAGCAATAATCCCTAATAAATAGGGATTATTTTGTTATTCATAAATACCTAATTTCTTTTCTAAATAATGAATATTTGTGCCGCCTTTTTGGAAACCTTTATCGTTCATAATATCAATATGAAGATCAATATTGGTTTTGATCCCATCAATAACCAGTTCGGCTAACGCATTTTTCATACGTGCTATGGCGACTTCACGTGTTTCACCATAAGCAATTAATTTACCAATCATTGAGTCATAGTAAGGTGGGACACTATAACCAGCATAAATATGCGATTCCCAACGAATGCCGAAGCCACCTGGTGCATGGAAGCGAGTGATTTTTCCTGGTGATGGCATAAAAGATTTAGGATCTTCAGCATTAATTCTACATTCAATCGCATGACCTTTAATTTCAATATCACTTTGTTTAATTGAAAGTGGTTTGCCGGCTGCAATTAAAATTTGTTCCCTAATTAGATCAACTCCGGTTATCATTTCAGTAACAGGATGTTCTACTTGAATACGGGTATTCATTTCAATGAAATAAAATTCGCCATTTTCAAATAAAAATTCGAATGTGCCAGCTCCTCGGTAGCCAATCTCGATACATGCATTAACGCAACGCTCACCGATGAATTTACGCATTTTAGGTGTAATACCAACAGCAGGAGCTTCTTCAACAACTTTCTGATGTCGTCTTTGCATTGAGCAGTCTCGTTCACCTAAATAAACTGCATTTCCTTGACCATCAGAAAGTACTTGGATTTCAATATGACGTGGATTTTCAAGGAATTTTTCCATGTAAACCATATCATTGTTGAAAGCAGTTTTGGCCTCTAACTTGGTCATTTTGATAGATTGTTCAAGATCATTTTCTTCACGAACAATACGCATGCCTCGTCCGCCACCGCCACCAGAAGCTTTAATAATAACAGGATAGCCGATTTGCTTGGCAATTTGTTTATTAATTTCAATATCACTACTTAGAGGGCCATCTGAACCAGGTACACAAGGAACCCCTGCTTTTTTCATGGCGTGAATTGCTGATACTTTATCTCCCATAAGGCGAATAGTATCAGGTTTAGGACCAACAAAAATAAATCCAGATCGTTCAACTTGCTCAGCAAAATCTGCATTTTCAGATAAGAAACCATAACCTGGATGAATAGCCGCTGATCCGGTTACTTCCGCAGCTGAAATTAATGCGGGAACATTAAGGTAACTTTTTACCGAAGCTGCTGAGCCAATACAGACGGTTTCATCTGCAAGTAATACATGTTTTAAGTCTTTATCTGCCGTAGAGTGAACGGCGACAGTTTTTATTCCAAGTTCTTTACATGCTCGTAAGATACGTAGAGCTATTTCTCCACGATTCGCAATAAGAATTTTATCAAGCATATTCAATCTCTTAATCGTATTGTCAATAATAAATTCAGATTATTCAATAATGAATAGTGGCTGATCAAATTCAACTGGTTGACCATTTTCAACCAATATGGCTTTTATTGTACCAGCTTTTTCTGATTCAATTTGGTTCATCATTTTCATCGCTTCAACGATGCAAAGCACATCGCCAACATTTACTGTTTGGCCAATTTCAACAAAAGCTTTTGATTCTGGGCTAGGTGTACGATAAAAAGTTCCAACCATTGGGGATTTAATTGTTGTACCATCAGTTACCACATTATCAGTTACAACTTCTGTTTGAACGGTTGGAGCAACTACAACAGGAGCTGGTTGAGGAATTTGAATATTTTGTACTGGCGCAGAATAGTTTGTAGTAGGAGCTGCTCGACTAATTCGAACTGATTCCTCACCTTCAGAAATTTCAAGCTCTGAAATACCTGACTCTTCAACTAATTCAATTAACTTTTTAATTTTGCGTATATCCATGAATTACACCGTGTTTATTTGATATAAGTAACAATTATTTAAATGCATCCTTATTATCGACTAAAGCTGTTTTTTAGTCGGTAATAAAGTTGTAACTCAACATTAACGCGGAAGAATACACTGTAAAACAGATTTTGTCATTATATATCTCCTTTACAATCACTTGTTATACTATTTTCTAGGTATTATTTTATAATTGCGATACAATATCGACCGTTAATTACTATTGAGATTTGCTATGGTTTGAAAGGATTAAATAATACTCCATTTAGCCTTGATAAATTTGAAATATTTATTTTTTGATTCCATGGTGGTTTTTAATACTGAAATATACTTAAACAAGATTAATTCTAGGAAGAGTTTTTATTATGTTCAAAAAAGTTCGTGGCTTGTTTTCAAATGATTTATCAATCGATTTAGGTACAGCAAATACACTTATTTATGTAAAAGGGCAAGGTATAGTATTAAACGAACCTTCTGTTGTAGCGATTCGCCAAGATCATCGCACAGGTACTCCAAAAAGTGTTGCTGCTGTTGGGCATGCTGCGAAACTAATGTTAGGGCGAACACCAGGTAATATAGCAGCCATTAGACCGATGAAAGATGGCGTTATTGCTGATTTTTCTGTTACTGAAAAAATGTTACAGCACTTTATCCGTCAAGTTCATAGCCATAGTTTTTTAAGACCAAGTCCTCGCGTACTTGTTTGTGTTCCTGTAGGTGCTACACAAGTTGAACGTCGAGCTATCCGAGAGTCAGCCTTAGGTGCAGGTGCTCGTGAAGTGTATTTAATTGAAGAGCCAATGGCAGCTGCTATAGGTGCTGATTTACCTGTATCTGCGCCTACTGGTTCAATGGTTGTTGATATTGGTGGTGGAACTACCGAAGTAGCTGTCATTTCACTAAATGGTGTTGTTTATTCTGCATCAGCTCGTATTGGTGGTGACCGATTTGATGAAGCGATTATTAACTACGTTCGTCGCAATTATGGCGCTTTAATTGGCGAGGCAACAGCCGAAAAAATCAAACATTTTATTGGTAGTGCTTATCCTGGTGATGAAGTTCTCGAAATTGAAGTGCGTGGACGAAATCTTGCTGAAGGTGTGCCGCGTAGCTTTACCTTAAACTCTAATGAAATTTTAGAAGCATTACAAGAGCCATTAAGCGGTATTGTTAGTGCGGTAAAAGTTGCATTAGAGCAGTGCCCTCCTGAGCTTGCTTCTGATATTTCAGAACATGGTATGGTTTTAACCGGTGGTGGTGCTCTATTACGTAATATTGATAAGTTATTATCGGCTGAAACAGGTATTCATGTAGTAGTGGCTGAAGATCCATTAACGTGCGTTGCCAGAGGTGGCGGCAAGGCGTTAGATATGGTTGATATGCATGGTGGTGATCTATTTAGTGAAGAGTAATTAATAAGTTATTGTTGATTAGTTTTATTTTGATAAAACAATAAGTAAGCATGCATATCATATTTTCCCCGCCGACAATCGTGTCGGCGGAGTCATATTTTGAAATAATTAGATCTTGAGCTTTAAACAGGTAAGTACCGGCAATGAAATTACTTTTTTCTAAACGCTCCCCTCTTAGTGTACAATTATTTACTTCTCTGGCGTTAGCCTTGGTTCTAATTGTATTAGATATCAATTATCGTCCATTTAAAGAAATTCGTTATTATTTAGATACCCTTATTTCTCCTCTATATTATGTTTCCAATGCACCAAAGTCGTCGTTTGATTCTCTTTACGAGATGTCCAAAACACGAGAAACATTAATAAATGAAAATGCAAATTTGCATGCAGACTTATTACAACACAAAAACGATTTATTGTTACTTGAGCATTTAAAACATGAAAATGATAGACTTCGTGAATTGTTAGGTTCTCCTTTAAGGCATGATGAACAGAAGATGGCAGCACAAGTATTGCTTATAGACACTGATCCTTATGTTTATCAATTTGTTGTAAATAAAGGTAAACAAGATGGTGTTTATGTTGGGCAACCTGTCGTTGATGAAAAAGGGATTGTAGGGCAAATTTATGAAACAGCTCAATCAACTAGTCGTGCAATTTTATTGTGCGATTATCAACATGCGATACCAGTACAAGTATTAAGAAACGATATTGGCATGGTTGCTGTGGGAAACGGGTGTAGTAATGATTTAACATTAGAATTTATGCCTAATAACGTTGATATAAAAGTCGGTGATATTTTAGTTACTTCAGGGCTTGATGGTCGTTTTCCTGAAGGATATCCGGTAGCCGTAGTTAGTTCAGTAAAACTTGATATTACAGATTCAACCCCAATTATTTCAGCAACGCCGACAGCGGATTTGAAGCGTTTACGTTATTTATTGTTATTGTGGGGAAATCAAGGAGTAAAACATGAGGGGTCGTAATCGAATAATAATTATTTGGATAACGCTATTAATAGGCTTATGTTTACAAATCATTCCATGGTCTCCATCATATAGTATATTTAAACCACATATACTGATCTTAATTTTTGCTTATTGGTTGATAGCGCTTCCTCATCGAGTTGGGATTGGTACTGCTTTTGTTTTTGGAACTATAATGGATCTATGTACTGGTTCTATTTTAGGAATCCATGCCTTTATTTATTCATTTATTGCTTATTTATTTGTTTTTAAATTCCAATTGATACGTAATTTAGCGTTATGGCAACAGTCGTTTATCATCTTTGGGATATCGATATGTTATAATTTACTGGTATTTTTATTTCAAGTCTGTATTTATCATACTATAACAATATCGCCATTGATTTTTATATCAAGCTGTATAGATAGTCTATTATGGATTGGTATCTATTTATTTTTACGACTAATAAGACGAAGCTTTGCTATCAATTAAAAGGAAATCTATGTCTGTTGAATTATTAATGAATGTAACGCCATCTGAAACTCGAGTTGCTTATATCGAAGATGGTGTATTGCAAGAAATCCATGTTGATCGTGAGTCTAGACGCGGTATTGTTGGGAATATTTATAAAGGTAAGATAATTCGTATTTTGCCTGGCATGCAAGCCGCTTTTGTAGATATTGGTCTTGATAAAGCTGCCTTTTTGCATGCATCAGATATTATGCCTCATACTGAGTGCGTATCAGATACAGAGCAAGAACAATTTCAAGTAAAAGATATCTCCGAACTTGTTCGCCAAGGACAAGACTTAATGGTACAAGTGGTTAAAGATCCATTGGGAACTAAAGGAGCTAGGCTTACAACTGATATTACTTTGCCATCACGTTATTTGGTATTAATGCCGGGATCAAATTCTGCGCATGTAGCCACATCACAACGCATAGAAAGTGAACAAGAACGTGAAAGGTTAAAAAATATTGTTGAGCAATATGTGACAACAGAAGCTGGTTTTATTGTTAGAACGGCCGCAGAAGGGGCAAGTGCGCATGAGTTAGAACAAGATGCCAATTTTTTAAAACGACTTTGGACTAAAATTCAAGAACGCATGGCTCGCCCAGTAAGTAAGAATCTAGTTTATGGGGAATTGGCATTATCCCAACGTGTATTGCGCGATTTTGTTGGTGATCCAATTGAACGAATTTTAGTAGATTCAAAATTAACTTATGATTTATTGGTTGAATTTACAAAAGAATTTATGCCTGAAGTAACCAATAAATTATCTCTTTATCGTGGTAATATTCCTATTTTCGATCTTTATGATACCGAAAATGAGATTCAAAGGGCATTAGATCGTAAAGTTAAATTAAAGTCTGGTGGGTATTTAATTATTGATCAAACCGAAGCAATGACTACTATTGATATCAATACTGGTGCATTTGTAGGTCATCGAAATTTAGAAGAAACGATTTTTAATACTAATATTGAGGCAACAATAGCGATTGCCCGTCAATTACGTTTGCGTAATTTGGGGGGCATTATTATTATTGATTTTATTGATATGCAAGAAGATTTGCATCGTGAACGGGTGTTACAATCGCTCCATGATTCTTTATCTAAAGATAGAGCTAGAACAACTGTTAATTTATTTTCGAGTTTAGGTTTAGTCGAAATGACCCGTAAGCGAACACGTGAAAGTATAGGGCATATTCTGTGTGAAGAATGTCCAGCATGTAAAGGTCGTGGTATGGTCAAATCGGTAGAAACAGTTTGCAACGAAATATTACGTGATATAGTTCGTGTTTATAAAGCGCATCATTCAGAATACTTTTTGGTCTATGCTTCGGCTGCGGTGGCTAATGCTTTAACTAATGATGAGTCCCATGCTTTAGCTGAAGTTGAGGTGTTTGTGGGTAAACGTGTTGAAGTAAAAGTTGAACCACTTTATATTCAAGAACAATATGATGTTGTATTAATGTAGAAGCAATATCTTGTAAAAAAGTTTCAGGTAACTATACGTTTCAGTATAAAAATGATGAAAGTTAAATAATTATTATGATCAACTAGTTATAATCGATTATCAAAAAACTTCTGTTAACAATTAGAATTTAAGGAATTTATGATAGTAACTCAAGTGAGTGAACGACTGCTCAACCCAAATAATCTAAACCAACAAGATCTTTCGCATTTGCTTGATATGTTGAGCTCAAGGAAAATTGATTTTGGTGATTTGTATTTTCTATCTGGTTATTATGAAAACTGGTTACTTGAAGATGGTATTATAAAAAATGCCTCATTTCATCGTGACCAAGGAGTTGGTGTTAGAGCCGTTGTTGGCGAAAAAACAGGGTTTGCTTATACTGATCAGCTTTCATTAGCGCGGTTAGAACAAAGTATATTCGCAGCAAATTCAATCACTAAAATACAAACACCTATCAAAGTGACGCCATTTAAATCTGCTCAAACAGTATCTATATACTCGTCAATCAACCCGATCAATTCTTTTTCTAAAGAACAGAAAATTGAATTGTTGCAACAAATTGACCACTTAGCACGTTCAATCGATCCTAGAGTTATTGAAGTTTCAGCTAGTTTGACTGGAAGTTATGAAGATATTTTAATAGCCGCAACTGATGGTACATTAAAAGCTGACATCCGTCCTTTGGTGCGTTTATCCGTTTCAGTTTTGGTTGAAAAAGAGGGTAGACGTGAGCGAGGAAGTAGTGGAGGCGGTGGTCGATTTGGGTATGAATATTTTTTAACAATCAACCCAAAAACATCAGAAAGTTATGCTGACAGCTATGCCCGAGAAGCCGTGCGTCAAGCACTCGTTTCTCTTTCTGCTAAAGCTGCGCCAGCAGGAACAATGCCTGTTGTTTTAGGTGCTGGTTGGCCTGGAGTTTTGTTACATGAGGCTGTAGGTCATGGCTTAGAAGGCGATTTCAATCGTAAAAATAGTTCAGTTTTTTCTGGGAAAATTGGTGAACAAGTCACCTCAGAAGTTTGCACTATTGTTGATGATGGTACAATTGAAAACCGTCGAGGCTCACTATCTATTGATGACGAAGGTACTCCAAGCCAAAAAACAGTGCTTATTGAAAATGGTATTTTAAAAGGTTATATGTTTGATAAGCTCAACGCAAAATTGATGAATACATGTTCAACTGGTAATGGTCGTCGTGAAGGATATGCATACTTACCTATGCCAAGAATGACCAATACCTATATGTTGGCAGGAAATTCTTCTTTTGACGATATCATTAGTAGCGTCGATTATGGTCTTTATGCACCTAATTTTGCTGGTGGACAAGTAGATATCACCTCTGGTAAGTTTGTGTTTTCAACTTCAGAAGCTTACTTGATTGAAAAGGGAAAAATAACAACTCCAGTTAAAGGTGCAACATTAATTGGTTCAGGTATAGAAACTATGCAGCAAATATCTATGGTAGGTAATGATTTAGCATTAGATTCTGGTGTGGGTGTTTGTGGTAAAGCAGGGCAGAGCGTACCTGTTGGGGTTGGGCAACCCACTTTAAAAGTGGATAATTTAACCGTTGGTGGTACCATTAACCACTAATAATAATACATCAATGGGATTTAAAAATAGATGGAAACAATAATTACACTTTATCATGCGTTTGTTAATTTGGACATTGCAACGCTTTCAAACCCTAATGTGCTATGGACACTATATGGGATGTTGTTTGTCATTATTCTTTTAGAAAATGGCGTTTTACCAGCGGCTTTTTTACCTGGAGACAGTCTATTATTCTTAACTGGTGTGTTAATTAGCCAAAATGTATTCCATTTTGGTTTAATTAATTTTATTTTAATTGCTGGCGCTGCTTTAGGTACTTGGTTAGGTTATGCTCAAGGACTTTGGCTTGGCAATACTAAGCTTGTCCAAGGTTGGATGGCACATATACCTGAAAAATATCATCATAAATCTGAAGTATTATTCCATAAGTATGGATTACAAGCGCTATTTATTGGGCGATTTATTGCTTTTGTACGTACATTATTACCGATGATGGCTGGATTATCAGGACTACATAGTCGAAAATTCCATATTTATAATATAATCAGTGCTACATTATGGATTTTCTTGATTGTGACATTAGGTTACCTATTTGGATTATCACCAGTTTTCAAAGAGTATGAAAAGCAGATCATGTCTTTATTAATGCTAATACCTGTTTTGTTGTTGGTGTTAGGGTTAATTTTTTCAATTTTTCTTGCTGTTAAGCGCTCTTTAAGCAATAAAAAGCAATCTAAAATTGGATTAAACGATAACAAGAAGTAGAAGGTGAAATTAACCGATAAGCCGGGTTCTGTCGTGGACAATCATTCCTCTAGGCTAATACTCACGCATTAGCTCAAGCAGTCTACCCGGATTCAACGCGGGCCACGCCAATGAATCCCTATTTGACCTTGCTCCGAGTGGAGTTTACCGTGCCACAACTGTTACCAGTTGCGCGGTGTGCTCTTACCACACCCTTTCACCCTTACCTGATCTTATAAAATAAGCCATCGGCGGTTTACTCTCTGTTGCACTAGTCGTGAATTTTCGCTCTCGCCAAAATCCCCCAGGCGTTACCTGGCACTCTGCCCTATGGAGCCCGGACTTTCCTCCCCTTTGTTTGTTTCTTTATAAAAACAACAAAGCAGCGATTGTCTGGTTAATTTCGTTGATGAGTATAACCTAAAGCGCAATATTGTCCAGAGATGTCTTTTCTTTAGGAAATAGATGACTGAAATTTAAACATGAGTAAAGTAATGTAATTCCAAAGGATTTAAATAACAAATTCTTAGCACATCTTGGTGATGTGCTATAAAACAAGATAATTTATTACCATTTTTTCTGTCGTTGGTTTTCATTATAATTGAACCATGTTACTACCCCTTTAGACATAATAATATCAAGCTTTCCTTCAATAATATTGTATTGCGTTTCGCCAATTAACATATGACTTGTTGAGCTCTTTTTAGTGTATTGATATGTCCACTGTGTTTCGTTGCTATTGATAGTGGTTTTTGTTGTTGGCTCACCAAATAAGGACAAAATCTGAGCTTCAGTTGATGACCCTTCAACAATTTTGCTTACTTTTGCGTTATTAAGCGGTGTGCCTTGCTCAACAAGATTTTTTTGTGTACATGCTGATAAAGCAAGTATAGAACAAAGGATGAGCAGAAATTTCTTAATATTTTTCATGATATAGTTGCCTATTGTGTTAATTTGTAGTTTATATGAAATGTGAATTGATAATAGCATATGTTTTATAACGTTCAAGATAGGGCAACTGAAGGTATAATTAAAAAATTTAATTCTTTAGTGCTGTACTTTTTTAGGAGATAGTTACATCTTCTCTATACCATTCACTAAATTTTATTTCCTTTTTTTAATTTATCTTAGTTTATAACCATAAGTATCTATGTTATTCTTTCCTACCCAATACAAGAGAGAATTTGATAGTTTAATTCGTTTTAGTATTTATTTTAATCGATTTTGAGTGGTAGCATTTAATTAACTATCAACTAATGAATAAGCTGTTTGGCTTTTATGCCAAATACATACAGATATTAAAGATTTTATAACAATTTATTAATAAACCGAAAAAGATAGTTAGTGTTATTATATAAGCTGCGATATACTTTAACGCTAGTAAAATTTAGTTGCTATGGAATAACCAATGGAAAAACAGTTTCAATTAACAAATAGTAAAGAGATTATTGCTTATTTAGCTCAACAGTTCCCAAATTGTTTTACCCTTGAAGGTGAGGCAAAGCCATTAAAGATTGGAATTTTTCAAGATATTATTTCTCGTTTATATGGTAATGACGAACTTAGTAAAACTAAACTCCGTGCCGCACTGCGCTCATACACAATGAGTTGGCGTTACTTATATAGTATAAAAGAAGGAGCCAATCGTGTTGATTTAGATGGCAATCCTACTGAGGTTATTAGCCAAGAACAGATAGATCATGCGCAACAACAGTTGAAAGAGAGCAAAGAAAAAGCTAAAGAGCGTTTTAAAGAACGTGAAAAAGAAAAACGTAAAGCTACTCGGATGCTTCCTAAAAAAGCTAAGGCTTTAAAAATTGGTGATTTTGTTAAAGTCATAGTAGGTAATAAACCTATAAAAGTACAAGTCATTAATATTGAAAAAGAGCATATTAAGGTAAAGGTTGGTGCAGGTATGGAGTTAACGGTCAAACCTGAACATATTATCAATAGGTAGAGAGTTTGAATGAATAAATTACTCAATGGTATTATTACACTTAGCCTTATTTTTGGTATTTTTAGCCAAAATGTTCAGGCAAAACCGCAAGCTAATGAACAAATACCAGTTCTAAAGCAAGATGATATCCACCAAGTTGTTGCTAAGCGTGTAACGAATTTTTTTACTCAATCACATTATCGTAATTTTTCCTTGGATGGTGCTTTTTCAGCTCAGATTTTTGATCGCTATTTCAAATTATTGGATGGCAGTAAATCCATTTTTATTCAAAGTGATGTTGATGGTTTTCGAAATAGACAAGAGTCTTTAGGTCAAGAATTAATCGATGGTAATTTAAAGACGGCTTATGATATTTACAATCTTTTTTTGAAAAAACGTTATGACCGTTATCAATATGCTCTTGAAGTTTTACAACGGCCTATGGATTTTTCTGCCAATGATGAAATTGATTTTAATCGTGAAGAAATTGCTTGGCCGACATCAGAAAACGAACTTAATGTTTATTGGGATAAGCGTGTTAAATATGATGAATTGAGTTTATCCTTATCAGGAAAAAATGAAAAAGAGATCCGTAAAGTTTTAAGTAAACGTTACAATCGCGTTTTGAAAACGATAATGCAATCAAATAATGAAGATGCCTTTCAAGTATTTATGAATGCATTTGCCAGAGAAATTGATCCTCACACTAGTTATTTGGCACCACGTAAAAAACGAGATTTTGATTCCGAAATGAGTTTATCATTTGAAGGCATTGGTGCAACATTAAGCCAGCAAGATGACTATACTGTGATTATGTCTTTTGTAACAGGCGGACCTGCTGAAAAGAGTAAGTTACTTACCATCGGGGATAGGATTATTGGAGTAGGCCAAAGTAATTCTGGAATTGAAGATGTTATTGGGTGGCGCTTGGATGATATTGTCGATAAAATTCGTGGACCTAAAGGTACTGTTGTAAGATTGGAAATTTTACCTGCTGGTAATAATAGTAAGGCAAAAGTAATTGAGCTCACTCGTGATAAGATTCATTTTGAAGATAGAGAAGCGAAATTAAATATTATCGATAATCCACGTGGTAAAGTTGGCGTTATTGAAATACCAAGTTTCTATATGGGATTAACGGAAAAAGTTGAAGGACTCTTATCAAAAGCAAATAAAGAAAATTTGCAAGGTTTAGTTATTGATTTACGTGATAATGGCGGTGGTTCGTTAACCGAAGTTATCAATTTAACTGGCTTATTCATTGATACTGGACCAGTTGTTCAAGTACGTGATAATTTACAAAAAATTATCACGTACAATGATAAGAATAAAGGTATCGAATACACCGGGCCACTTGTTGTTATGATTAATCGTTATAGTGCATCAGCATCCGAAATATTTTCTGCGGCTATGCAAGATTATGGGCGAGCATTAATAGTTGGTGAAACCACTTATGGTAAGGGAACCGTCCAAACTTCTCGTAACATCTCTTATCCAGTTGATGCAAGACTACATCCAAGTTGGCCTGAACTTGGCGGAGCTCAATATACTATTCAGAAGTTTTATCGTATCAATGGTGGTAGCACACAATTAAAAGGCGTTGAGCCAGATATTGAAATGAATAAAGTTAAGTATGTTGATGAAACGGGAGAGCGTTTTTTAGATAACGCATTACCGTGGGATAAAATACCGTCCGCCGATTATTTGACTCTTGCCAATATTAAGCCATTGTTGCCTGACTTAGAATCACAACATTTGTCTAGAATTTCACATAATCCTGAATTTATGTATATTGATGAAGATATTAAACGATTTAATGATAAAAAAGATCGTCAATACATTGTTTCACTTAATAAGAAAAAACGAGAATCAGAACAAAAAAATAATGAGGAACGTGATTTAAAAAGAACTAATGCACGTTTAAATAAGGTAGGTTTACCATCAATTACTAAATTAGATGATTTACCAAAAAATTATAAAAAACCTGATGCTTACTTAGATGAATCTATCGAGATACTTCTTGATTTTGCACCTAAGTATCCCAAAATCAAAGGCAATAACCCTATTAAAGAGGTTATTACGTTTGATTTACCAATCGAGAAAGCTAATAAATAATTGGAGATAACATAATGGATTCAAATTTAAAATATGCTTTAATCACAACTATTGCTGTGTTAGCTGTTTTGGCAACATTTGGTTTTATTGTTTGTGTGAATTAAAAAGCTTGATTAATTAGTTGGTGATCATTATAGTATGCAACCTACTTTTGAAAAGTGGGTTCTAATGAGGTGAGGTGTCCGAGTGGTTGAAGGAGCACGCCTGGAAAGTGTGTATACGGCAACGTATCAAGGGTTCGAATCCCTTCCTCACCGCCATATTGAGTCATTAAAAGATGGGACCATTAGTTCATAACGCTATAAAACTAGCTATCTAGATTATTTTAATAGTTCGTAATTTATAGTTGTTATTTAAAATGACAAACAACACCTTCCTCTCCTAAATCATTTGGAGTTATTATGGAAAACTTACGCACAGTTCAAGACTTTATACGCTGGACAGCATCACAACTTAGTCTATCAGATGTCTTTTTAGGTCATGGTACAGATAATCCTATTGATGAGTCTAAACAATTAGTTTTAGCAACGTTAGGATTATCGTTGTTTATTCCTGAAGAATTTTATTCCGCAAATCTAACTAATGATGAAAAAAATCAAATTATTGATATTATTCAAAAGCGAATAAAAGATCGTGTACCAACCCCTTATTTAACTAACCAAGCTTGGTTTTGTGGACATGCTTTTTATGTTGATGAACGTGTATTAATTCCTCGTTCTCCTATTGGTGAACTAATTGATAACCATTTTGAGCAAATAATATTAACTGAACCTAAAAATATTTTAGATCTATGTACTGGTAGTGGCTGTATAGGGATTGCTTGTGCTTATGAGTTTGCTGATGCTCAAGTTGATATAACTGATATTTCCTTAGAAGCATTAGATATCGCCAAAACAAATATTGAAATGCACGAAATGGATTTTCAAGTTACTCCTATTTTGTCAGATCTATTTGATGATGTGCCAGAAAAACAATACGATCTGATTGTCACTAATCCGCCTTATGTTGATAGTGAAGATATGAGTGATTTGCCAGACGAGTTTTTATATGAACCTAAATTAGCATTAGAAGCAGGCTTTGATGGTTTAGATCTGGTAAAAAAAATTTTACGAGATGCGATAAATTATTTAACACCAGAAGGAGTATTAGTTTGTGAAGTTGGTAATAGTTGGGTTAGCTTACAACAACAATATCTCGATGTCCCTTTTAATTGGATAGAATTTGAACGTGGTGGGTTGGGTGTGTTTTCTATCACACGTGAAGAACTGATCCAATATCATTATTGTTTTAAATAAGCTGTTTTTAATCATTGGAATAAATTTATTATGGCTGGAAACTCAATCGGAAAATTATTCAAAGTAACCACATTTGGTGAATCACACGGTGTAGCATTAGGGTGTGTTGTCGATGGTGTTCCTCCTGGACTTGCGTTAACAGAATCAGACATGCAAATTGATCTTGAACGTCGTAGACCTGGCTCATCTCGTTATACAACTCAACGCCGAGAAGCTGATCAAGTTAAAATTTTGTCAGGCGTATTTGAAGGAGTTACAACAGGGACGAGTATTGGTTTACTTATTGAAAATACCGATCAACGTTCTCAAGATTATAGTAAAATTAAAGATATCTTCAGACCAAGCCATGCAGATTACACTTATCAAAATAAATATGGTATACGAGATTATCGTGGTGGCGGTCGCTCCTCTGCTCGTGAAACGGCTATGAGAGTTGCTGCCGGCGCTATTGCAAAAAAATATCTACATGAAAAGCTTGGCATTACTATTCGTGGTTATTTGGCTCAAATGGGCGATGTAAATTGTGAATTGAAAGACTGGCAACAAGTTGAACGCAATCCATTTTTTTGTGCAGATGAAAGTAAATTAGATGCGCTTGAACAGTTGCTTCGGTCACTAAAAAAAGAGGGTGACTCAATAGGTGCGAAAGTTTGCATTGTTGCTGAGAATATTCCAGTAGGACTTGGCGAACCTGTATTTGATAAACTAGATGCTGATCTTGCGCATGCACTAATGAGTATTAATGCTGTGAAAGGTGTAGAAATTGGTGATGGTTTTGCTGTTGTTAATAAACGTGGTAGCGAAAATCGTGATGAAATAACACCTAAGGGCTTTTTATCCAATCATGCTGGTGGGATTTTAGGTGGTATTAGTTCAGGACAAACCATATCAGCCAGCATAGCACTTAAACCCACACCTAGTATAGAAATTCCTGGTCAATCAGTTAATATTTTGGGTGAAAGCGTTGAAGTATCTACACATGGTCGACATGATCCATGTGTTGGCATTCGAGCTGTACCAATTGCTGAAGCAATGGTTGCTATTGTGCTGATGGATCACTACCTTCGTTATCGGGCTCAATGTGGTGATGTCAATAAATTATGAGTTATGATCTGCTTATTTTACTTTTTCTGATTGCTGCTTTGGCCGGTTTTATTGACTCCATTGCTGGCGGAGGTGGTTTATTAACTGTCCCTGCATTGCTTGCTGTTGGACTACCACCAGCTAGTGCATTGGCAACCAATAAATTGCAAAGTTGCGGTGGTTCGTTTTCTGCTAGCCTATATTTTATTCGGCAGCATATGGTGGATTTGAAACAACAAAAATGGGCAATCGTTTTTGCTTTTGTTGGTTCAGCAATTGGTACATTATCGGTGATGCGTATCCAAGCTGATTTTTTAAAATTATTATTACCTATTTTAACTATTAGTGTTGGTTTTTATTTTTTACTTTCTCCAACTATTGGAGAAAACGACCGTAACAGTTGCCTTTCATTTATTCAATTCGCATTAATTCCTGCCTTTGGTATAGGTTTTTATGATGGTTTTTTTGGTCCTGGTGCTGGTTCATTTTATGCGTTAGCTTATATCACGTTAGCAGGTTTTAATTTAACTAAAGCGACTGCACATACCAAAGTACTAAACTTTACCTCAAATTTGGCCGGCTTGCTGTTTTTTATTATAGGGGGAGAAGTAATATGGTCAATTGGATTGGTTATGCTAGTTGGTCAATTTATAGGAGCAAGGCTTGGAGCTAAAATGGTCATCGCCAAAGGTCGTAAATTAATTCGACCAATGTTAATTACTGTTTCGACCCTTATGAGTATAAAATTAATTTACGAAAACTTTTTTTAGATACTTATAAGCCAGATAATTCACATTTTTTTACCTAAAATATCTAAAGTAATTTTATTATCAATCCTACTGCTTCTCATTTGTACTTTTCATAATTCATTTATATTAAATTTTTTGTCAAAAACTTTCAGGTAACTATATGTTTGAGTATAAAATAGCAATAAGTATTTACTTCACTTAAATATTATTTAGTATATATTTGTGTTATATAAGATAGTTTGTGTTAACACGTCAACCGATATTATGAAACTTCAACAATTGCGTTATATTTTAGAAATTGCACGTTCTGGCTCAATAAATGAAGCCGCTAAGAATTTATATATTACTCAGCCAAGCTTATCAACAGCGGTGAAAGATCTAGAAGCTGAATTTGGTATTGAGATTTTTGTGCGCAGTTCTAAAGGAGTTTCACTTTCACCTGATGGCGTTGAGTTTTTAGGTTATGCCAAACAAGTTCTAGATCAAGCTGAGCTATTGGAACAGCACTACTCAAAAAAAGAACCCTCTAAGCAGTTATGTAGTATATCTACTCAGCATTACGCTTTTGCGGTTAATGCTTTTGTTAATTTAATTAAAAATAATCAAACAGATGAGTATGAGTTTACGCTTCGGGAAACTAAAACACATGATATCATCACCGATGTTGCTAATTTACGTAGTGAAGTTGGTATCTTGTATTTGAATGATTTTAATCAAAAAGTGATTTTACGGTTACTGAAAGAACATAGATTAACCTTTAATCCACTTTTTGAAGCTAATCCTCATGTATTTATTAGTACTCATCATCCATTATCATCCATGAAGTTATTAACTTTAGATGATTTAGAGGATTACCCTTATCTCTCTTTTGAGCAGGGAGAATATAACTCATTTTATTTTTCTGAAGAAATTTTAAGTACGGTTTATCATAAAAAGAGTATACACGTCAGTGATAGAGCAACCTTATTTAACTTATTGCATGGACTTAATGGTTATACCATTAGCACAGGGGTTTTAAGTGCAGACTTAAACGGATCTGATATTTTATCAATACCGTTAGATGTAGAAGAAAAAATTCTAATAGGTTGGATTACATCACAAAAGGCTCAACTAAGCTTATCTGCTCAAAATTATATTGAGGCGCTAAAAAAACTAATTCAAGAAGAGTATGGTTTTGAGCTTAAGTAAATACTGCTGTTAACTAAATAAATCAAATTGCTATTTTTATAAATTTAAGTATAATTACATAACTCATATATTCACTATATGGATACCGAGGAATGTCTGAATTAGAGATCGGTCATTCCATTTTTTATATTTATTTTAAGAGGTTTATTATGTCTCTAACTGTAGAAGCTAAAGCGAAAATCGTTGCCGAATATGGTCGTGGCACTAACGACACTGGTTCAACAGAGGTTCAAGTTGCTCTTTTAACTGCACGTATTAATGATTTACAAGGTCATTTTTCTGAGCATAAAAAAGATCACCATAGCCGTCGCGGTCTATTACGTATGGTGTCTAGCCGTCGTAAATTATTAGATTATTTACGTCGTAAAGATATTGAACGTTATAACCAATTGATTAAAAAACTAGGTTTACGTCGCTAATTGACAATCTACTTGAAAAGAGGCTTAGGCCTCTTTTTCGTTGTGAAAAATCGATGCTCTGATATAATATTGAGCATTAAAAGTTATTATTTTAAGTAAGCCAACAAAGTAAAGATTATATCTCATGTTTCGCGCGACTAATGAGAGCTCTATAATTTATAGATTTGTCATTAGTCGTGACAGTGAAATAATCTTTTTGTTGTATATATCCCCACATTGTTGAAGAGAGTATCAATAAGCGTAGCGTAATGTTGCGTCCTGTCGAAATATCAAACTTCAACATAACAGATAACAAGAGGACATTATTTTGTTTAATCCGACATGTCAAAAATTTCAATATGGTCGTCATACTGTGACTTTAGAAACTGGTA
This sequence comes from Gilliamella sp. Occ4-3, assembly GCF_001690675.1. Taxonomy (NCBI): domain Bacteria; kingdom Pseudomonadati; phylum Pseudomonadota; class Gammaproteobacteria; order Orbales; family Orbaceae; genus Gilliamella; species Gilliamella sp. Occ4-3. The sequence goes on along the minus strand of NZ_LZHR01000060.1, from coordinate 19,481 downwards.
TTATGGCTCGTCAAGCAACCGCAGCTGTTATGGTTAATATGGATGATACCGCTGTATTTGTCACGGTTGTTGCAAATAAAAAAGTAAAAGAAGGTCAAGACTTCTTCCCATTAACAGTTAATTACCAAGAACGTACTTATGCTGCAGGGCGTATTCCTGGAGGATTCTTTAAACGTGAAGGTCGTCCAAGTGAAGGTGAAACTCTAATTGCACGTTTAATCGACCGCCCGCTTCGTCCATTATTTCCTGAAGGATTTGTTAATGAAATCCAAATTATTGCAACCGTTGTTTCAGTTAATCCCGAAGTGAGTCCTGACCTAGTTGCAATGATTGGTGCTTCTGCTGCACTTTGCTTATCAGGTGTTCCATTCCACGGCCCTATTGGTGCTGCACGTGTTGGCTTTATTAATAATGAATTTGTATTAAATCCATCAGTAAAAGAGCTTACAGCCAGTCGTCTAGACTTAGTTGTTGCGGGCACAAAAAGTGCAGTATTAATGGTTGAATCTGAAGCTGATTTACTCACTGAAGATCAAATGTTAGCAGCGGTGGTATTTGGCCATGAACAACAACAAGTTGTTATTGATAATATTAACGAATTTGTAGAAAAAGCCAATTGTGAAAAATGGGATTGGGTAGCACCGGCTAAAAATGAAGTGCTATATAACGCCATTGTTGAACTAGCTAAAGATCGTTTGGGCGAAGCTTATCGTATTACTGAAAAACAAGCACGTTATGCTCAAATTGATTTAATTAAAGAAGAAGTTTTAGCTGTACTAAAAGAGCAAAATGACGAACTCGATGAAAACGAAGTGATTAATATTATTGTTGAGTTGGAAAGTCAAATTGTTCGTAAGCGTGTTATTGCTGGTGAACCGCGTATTGATGGTCGTGAAAAAGATATGATTCGTGCACTTGATATCCGTACTAATGTCTTACCAAGAACTCATGGTAGTGCACTGTTTACACGTGGTGAAACTCAGGCACTAGTTACTGCAACATTAGGTACAGAGCGTGACGCACAAATCATTGATGAGTTAACTGGTGAATATACTGAACGGTTCTTACTTCATTACAATTTTCCTCCATACTCTGTTGGCGAAACAGGTATGGTTGGCTCACCAAAACGCCGAGAAATTGGTCATGGTCGCCTAGCTAAACGAGGTGTTGCGGCGGTAATGCCAAGCCGTGAAGAATTTCCATATACTGTTCGAGTAGTGTCTGAAATTACTGAGTCAAATGGTTCATCTTCAATGGCTTCTGTTTGTGGTGCTTCACTTGCTCTTATGGATGCAGGAGTACCAATCAAATCATCTGTTGCTGGTATTGCAATGGGATTAGTAAAAGAAGGTGATCAGTTTGTCGTATTATCAGATATTCTTGGTGACGAAGACCACCTTGGTGATATGGACTTTAAAGTAGCAGGTACACGCGAAGGTGTAAGTGCATTGCAAATGGATATCAAAATTGAAGGTATAACCAAAGAAATTATGCAAGTAGCACTTAATCAAGCTAAAGGTGCTCGTTTACATATTTTAGGTGTAATGGAACAAGCAATTAATAAGCCTCGCCAAGAAATTTCAGAATTTGCACCACGTATTTATACAATGAATGTAAATCCTGACAAAATTCGCGATATTATCGGTAAAGGTGGCGCAACAATTCGGGCTTTAACTGAAGAAACAGGAACAACTATTGAAATTACTGATGATGGTACCGTTAAGATTGCAGCTTCAGATGGTAATAAAGCCAAAGATGCCATGGCACGTATTACTAACTTAGTTGCTGATGTCGAAATTGGTAAAATTTATACAGGTAAAGTGACAAGAATCGTAGATTTTGGTGCTTTCGTATCGGTTATTGGTGGTAAAGAAGGACTTGTTCATGTATCTCAAATTGCCGATCATCGAGTAGAAAAAGTGGCTGATTATCTAAAAGTAGGTCAAGAAGTAAATGTTAAAGTACTAGAAATTGATCGCCAAGGTAGAATCCGTTTGAGTATGAAAGATGCTGTCGAACCTACAGCAGACGTTACTTCAACAGCAGAATAAAATTATTATTCATTAGGGGATAAAAATGGGATTATTCAACCTGAGAACTGTATGCTGCATTTTGCTAGCTGTTATTCTTTTGTCAGGTTGTTCTAATTCTCAACCTTTGTTAGCTGTTCCTGAGCAAGTTTCATATGATGATGAGTTAAAAATTGCTCAGCTCAGCCAACAGCTATCACAAAAAGGCCTTGATACTGGAACGCGAATGCAACTCATATTTGAGCGAGGTATTGCCTATGATTCATTGGGTTTTAAAGCCTTTGCTCAAAGCGATTTTTCCTATTTGTTGAGCTTAAATCCTGAAGTTCCTGACATTTACAACTTTCTAGGAACTTATGCATTAAGAGATGGTGATTTTGATACAGCTTTGATGTCATTTAATACTACATTAGAGCTTGATCCCGCTTATACTTATGCGTATTTGAATCGTGCTATTACGTTGTATCGTACAGGCCATTATCAAGCCGCAGAGCGTGATGCATTACGATTTTATCAGTATGATGTGAATGAACCTATTAGAATTCTATGGCTTTATTTGATTGAAAAAGAAAATGATAATAAAGCCGCCAAAATTGAGCTACAAAAACGTTATGATCTGATTAATGATAAAACGAGTTATAGTGGCAATATTATTGCATTTTATTTAGGTAAAATTAACGAATCTAAATTAATGCAGAACCTTCAACAAGGTGTAGAGAATAATCGACAATTAGCCGAACGCCTTTGTGAAGCCTACTTTTACTTAGGTAAATATTATCAAAGTAAAGGTGACAACGAACGTGCCAAAATGTTATTTAAATATGCTTTAGCCAATAATATTTATAACTATGTTGAACATCAACAGGCACTTTATGAAATGAAGTTACTTGAAGAAAAAGAAGAGTAACAAGGGTCATGCCAGTTTTAAAAGTGAAAATATTGTTATAGCGTAGTTCTGATTTGCCAAATAATATGTTCTCAACATTAGATAATGTGGTTAGCTTTATCTTAGATATATTAATTAATCTTAGTGTATTTTTTAGATTCGATTTGTTGAGTTAACATAGGCAGTTAGTTATTGGGGTGAGTTGTAAATTTTCAATTTAGTGAGCTGGCATAAATTTATATCTGCTTTCTTTATTTGGTTTAAAAAAATAAGATAAAACTTATATGATATTAGTTAATAATTATCAGGATTTTTACTAAATAAGTGAGTTTATATATTCAAAATTTATAAGCGAGTTTACATGACAAAAGAAGTTTCTTTTATTGATCTTGGTTTATCCGAGGATATTCTTAACGCATTAAATGATCTTGGTTTTAGCAAACCATCACCAATCCAATCTGAATGTATTCCTCTATTATTAGAGGGGAATGATGTATTGGGTATGGCACAGACAGGTAGTGGCAAAACTGCTGCGTTTTCAATCCCTTTCTTAATGAATATTGACGCAAACTTAAAAGCACCACAACTTTTAGTATTAGCTCCTACACGTGAATTGGCTATACAAGTTGCTGATGCTTGCTCTGAATATTCAAAATATATGAAAGGGGTTAAAGTACTCGCTTTATATGGTGGACAACGCTATGACGTTCAATTACGTGCTTTAAAACAAGGCCCTCAAATTGTAGTTGGTACACCAGGACGTTTGCTTGATCACTTAAATCGTAAAACCTTAGATCTCTCTAATCTTAAGGGATTAGTACTTGATGAAGCAGATGAAATGTTAAGAATGGGCTTTATTGATGATGTTGAAAGCATTATGACAACGATTCCAGATGATCATCAAACAGCTTTATTTTCGGCAACAATGCCAGCACCAATTCGTCGTATTACTAAACGATTTATGCAAAATCCTAAAGAAGTTCAGATCAAAGGTACCAATCAAACGGCACCTGATATTGACCAAAGTTATTGGCTTGTTCGGGGTATGCGTAAAAACGAAGCTATCGTTCGCTTTCTAGAAGCAGAAGATTTTGATGCGGCTATTATTTTTGTTCGAACAAAATCAGCTACTTTAGATGTGGCGGAAGTGCTTGAAAAGCACGGTTATAGTTGTGCTGCATTAAATGGTGATATGACACAACAATTGCGTGAACAAACATTAGATCGTTTACGTAATGGTCGTTTAGATATATTAATCGCAACCGATGTTGCTGCTCGTGGTTTGGATGTTGAGCGTATTAGCTTAGTTATCAATTATGATATCACGTTAGATTCTGAATCTTATGTTCATCGTATTGGACGAACGGGTCGCGCTGGTCGTGCTGGTCGTGCTATTTTATTTGTTGATAGCCGCGAACGTCGTTTACTTAAGAATATAGAGCAAACTATCAAAAAAACAATTCCAGAAGTTGGGTTGCCATCAAAAGAGCTACTTGAACAGCGTCGTTTAGCTAAATTTACTGAGCAAGTCCAGAAACAGCTTGAGAGTAGTGATTTAGATGAGTACCAAAAGTTATTAGCACAAATACAAGCTGATAGTGGAGCCGATCTTGAAACGATTGCAACCGCTTTATTAAAATTAGCACAAGGGGAACGCCCTTTAATTTTGCCACCAGATCCAGTGTTTAAACCATCGCGTGAAATGCGAGATCGGGATAATCGTGGCGGTGAACGCCGTTTACGAGGTGATAATCGTGAATCCCCAAAACGTCGAGAACGACGGGATGTTGGTGATATGGATATGTATCGTATTGAAGTTGGTAAAGAGAACGGTATTGAAGTTCGTCATATTGTGGGGGCAATTGCTAATGAAGCTGATATTAGCAGTCGTTACATTGGTAATATCAAGCTTTATGATACTTATTCGACAGTTGAATTACCAAAAGGTATGCCAAAAGACATACTAAAACATTTTGAAAAAGTAAGAGTACTTAATCAACCAATGAAAATGAGCTTAATCAGTGGAGCAGCGTCTGATACTAAACGAGCTCGTAAAAACAGTAAATCAGATACATCTGATAAACCGTTTGCAAAAAAGCGTAGTCGCCCAACAGCGCCTAAATTCTAATGTATTGACCTCTGCCAAATGGCAGAGGTATCTTTAATCCCTTTTATCTCAACTAACAACATAGTTTAGTAGTCACATACAGCATCATATTCAGCTAGATAACAAAATAGAGTTAGCGCTTTGCCCTAAGTTATGATTAAGAGTATACTATTACAAATATTAACAGTTAATTAGAGGTAAGCATGGCAGATTCTTTAAACAAATGCAAAGCAAACGAAACTCCAGCATGTTGTTGTGTGGATGTTGGTACAATAATTGATAATGAAGACTGTAGCGCTGAATATGAACACATCTTTGCGACAGAATCAGAAGCTCAAGCTAAGTTAGCATCTTTAACTCAAGCTGCAAATGATGTCGCAACAGAGCCGTGTGAAATTAATAGCAATATTGATAAAATAAGCGATGGCTTTAAATTATCAGCAAAATTTACCTTTTGTTGTGGTGCAGAATGCATGATTTTCCAATTAAAATTACGTTAATTGAATATTGATGAAAGTTTGTATTATGAGACATGGTGAAGCAGGGTTTTCTGCTTCATCGGATTCCAGTAGAACATTAACAAATTATGGCATTAATCAGTCAAATCAAGCTGGCAAATGGCTTAAACAGCAAAATTTTCAATTTGAAATTGGTTTGGTTAGCCCTTATTTGCGAGCTCAACAAACATTAACAGAATTATCATCACACGTTAGTGTTGCAAAAGTTGAAATTAATCAATTTTTAGTGCCTGGTGGTAGCCCATCTCATATTGCTGACGTATTAGCAATATTGTTAAATGATGGGGTTGAAAATGTGATTATTGTATCTCATTTGCCATTGGTGGGATATTTAGTTAATGAACTATGTCCGCAAGTTGCTCCTCCTATGTTTTCTACTGCCGCAATAGCTTGTATTAGTTTATTACCAAACTCTGCAGGAAATCTTGAATGGTATCATCAAGCGGAGTAAAAAAACTTAATCTTTTTGATTTACCTCTAACTGGTCGAACTTTAATTGAAGCATCGGCTGGAACTGGTAAAACTTATTCTCTTGCCTTTATTTACTTAAGATTATTATTGGGCATTGGTCAAAATAGTTACCCAAGGCCTTTAAATGTTAACGAAATTCTGGTTGTGACTTTTACCAAAGCGGCAACTCAAGAACTTCGATCGAGGATAAGGCAAAATATTCAAGAACTGCGAATAGGCCTATTACAAGGACATCATAAAGATCCTATTTATCAACAACTCATTGAATTAATTGATGATAGAAAATTTGCAGTACAGCAACTTACTATTGCTCAACAGTCAATGGATGATGCGGCTATTTATACTATACATAGTTTTTGCCAACGAATACTAACTAGCCATGCATTTGAATCGGGTGTTTTATTTGAGCAAAAGCTAATTTCTGATGAATATGAATTAAAATTAAGAGTAACCCAAGATTTTTGGCGTCACTATTTTACACCACTTGATAAACCACTTGCTTATTTAGTGCTTGCTACATGGCAAGATCCAACGGCATTGCTAAAAGACATCACCCCTTATTTAGGGTTAGATTTCAACAATGCTGGCAAGGTAAACCTAGATATAAGTACAACAATAAAGTTTTTTTACCAACAAAGTTATGAAAAAATTGAAAATATTAAAAAATCTTGGTTAACTTTGTCTGAAAAATTAGTTGAAATCATTATACAATCAGGTGTCAGCAAACAATCATATAGTAGTCGAAATCTACCCAATTGGGTAATTAAAGTATCGGCATGGGCTAACAGCGAAACTCGAACGTTTGAATTACCTAACGAACTTGAAAAATTTAAGCAATCAGTTTTAATCGAAAAGACGAAAGAAGGAAAAAGTGTTCCATATCATCCGTTTTTTGAACAAATTGACGATCTATATAAACAACCTTTTGATCTACGAAGCCAAATCTTAATGGATATCGTCAGTGTAATTCAAAAAGGGCTCTATAACGAAAAAATCAAAAATGGCGAGATGAGCTTTGACGATCTTATTTGGCAACTAAATCGTGCACTAAAAGCAAAAGCAGGAGATCGATTGGCGCAAAGTATAGCCTCAAAATATTGTGTTGCTTTAATTGATGAGTTCCAGGATACCGATCCTGCTCAGTATCAAATTTTTGATCGTATTTATGACAGGAAAAAGTTAGATCGAGGTCTATTATTTATTGGTGATCCAAAACAAGCAATTTACAGCTTTCGAGGTGCAGATATATTCACTTACTTAAAAGCTAAACAATCGACAGGGGAAAATTCTTTTACCATGGATGTAAACCATCGTTCATCTGCTTCGATGGTCAAAGCTGTTAACCAATTATTTTCTAATTGCGATAATCCATTTATATTTAATGATATTCCTTTTTTACCCATGGAAGCGGCAAAACGGAATCAGCAAAAGTCTTTGCAAGTTAACAACCAAGAAGTATCGGCATTATCTGCTTACTTACTGCCTGATGATATTGCAACTAATTCAGATTATCAAGAACACATGGCTAGTTGTTGTGCTACTCAAATAGTGACTTTACTGTCTAATTCGTCAATGTTAATTGATAGCGAAAACGAACAACGTCCAGTGACTACAGCTGACATTGCAATCTTAGTGCGTAATGGGCGTGAAGCCGAAGTTATCCAACAAAAATTGACTCATTGCGGTGTTAAAAGTGTCTACTTGTCAAACAATAGTAGTGTGTTTTCTTCAAATGAAGCAAAAGATGTATTGAGCCTATTGCAAGCTGTTTTAATGCCAGAAAACGAAACAATGCTCAAGCTAGCATTAATGACATCGCTATTAGGTCAAACCATGACAGACCTTGAACAAATCACTGACGATCAAGATAAATGGGAAAGTTTGATCGAAGAATTCAAACAATATCAAGCAATTTGGCAATATTATGGTGTATTGGTTATGTTACGCCGAATGATGAAAAAACGGCATCTAGCTGAAAACATCTTAGCTCGCCAAGATGGTGAACGAACATTAACTAACTTAATGCATTTAGGTGAATTACTTCAAGAAACATCAAATGAGTTAGATGGTCCACACGCCTTAATTCGGTGGTTGACAAAACAAATTGTTAACCCAGATCCAAATTTAGAAAATCATCAGCAACGCCTTGAAAGTGATGAAAACCTTGTCAAGATTATTACTATTCATAAATCAAAGGGATTAGAGTTTCCGATTGTTTGGTTACCATTTATTTCAATATATCGTGCATCCGATAGCCAATTTTATCATGATAAAAATAATGACTATCAGCCAACTTATGCATGGTTACAGTCTGATGAGATTAAAGAGCAGATAGAAAAAGAGCGACTTGCTGAAGATTTGCGGCTATTATATGTTGCAATGACTCGCTCGGTTTATCATTGTAGTATTGGACTTGCTTCATTGAAAAAAAGCCAATCGGCTATTAATCATTTATTAAAAAGTGAATTAAGATCAATTGCCAATATAGCTAATTTAATTGATATCCAATTACCAATAGAGAGCGAACAGTATATTCCGCCAATTTTGCCAAATCAATCATTATCGGCTAACGTATTTTCGCGTAATATCTCAGACAGTTGGCGGGTCACAAGTTATACTGAATTACAAAAGCATAATCATAATGTATTGGCTTATAAGCCTGATCTTATTAATGACTGGGACGAATCCCCATACGAATCCGATAAAGTACAATCAAACGACACACAATATGATATCCACCATTTTCCTAAAGGAGCATATGTCGGTACATTAATGCACAGCATTATGGAAGATATCACATCAGATAATCTTGTTGAATTATGTAATCAGATGGTAAAAAAGCTCAATTTAGAAACAGAGTGGAATAGCGTAGTAACAAATTGGATGCAACAGATATTGACTACAAAACTGCATGATCCAAATTTAATATTATCGCAAGTGTTAATGGGGCAACATATTAACGAATTGCAATTCTATCTCCCTATACGCAAAACAGTCACTAGTCAGCAATTAGATAGTTTGTGTAAACAATATGATCATTTATCAAGATTATGTCCCGAATTAGATTTTGAGTCGGTACAAGGTATGCTAAGAGGCTTTATCGATTTAGTCTTCAAATTTGAAGGGAAATATTATGTGGTTGATTATAAATCTAATTGGTTAGGTGAATGTGTTGATGCTTATAGCCAAGAAGCACTTGAAAAAGTGATGTGCGATCATCGCTATGACCTACAATATCAACTTTACTGTTTAGCATTGCATCGTTTTTTAAAAGGACGTTTGTCTAATTACCAATACCAAACGCATTTTGGAGGGGTATACTATCTCTTTTTACGAGGAATGCCCGAGCAAGGCATTTTTTATCACCTACCTCAGCAAGAATTTATCGAAGAACTTGATAAGCTGTTTGATGGTGAAATGTTAAATGGAATATAACAATTATTAAGAAATAACCATATCGAAAAATACAATTGAATAAAAATAAGGCACCCAAAACGGTGCCATATTTTTAGATGGCTTATTTAACATTTAAACATAAGCTGATAGCTATAGTGTTTATCTGTCAGTAAGAATTCATGATGTACATTTGGTGTCCAAGAATCATCTCTACCAATTCCCATATGATAAGCATCAATACTTATATAAGCGCATGACCTAGGTTCTAATAAATGACGATGAGTTTTTTCTATTAATTGCTCTGTCCCATATTGATTAACGTTAAATTTAAACTGATGTCCAGTTATGATCATCTCATTAAGTTGCAATCTTTTAACCTCGCAACGCAATCCATTTTCACATGGATAAATAAAGTTCTGCAAAAGGTAACGACCAATCACCAAAAATAGCTGATGTTTTTCGATCAGGATAATTTTCATGAGGTCCTAAGCCAAGCCATTTTACTTTTTTAGGAATCTGTTTCATTTGATAACATAAACCGATTAATACTGTATATAAAATGATAATTTTTAATGTGATATCTATCACAATATTAGTGTTTAGTTTTTGAATAGTCGCTTTTATTGGTTATATTTAAACTACCTAGTAAAAGGTATTGGATTGTTACCGATTTATAGCGGGCAAAACCTAAAAAATAGTTATGACTATTTTTTAGGTTTTTTTTTGTCTGAAATTTAAAAGATTTTTAATTATTTTTTAATAATAAGTTTAAGGGGGGGAAAAGAAATGAAATTTTCAAAAAAAATAGTATATAAAATCAAACCAAAACGAGTTGTTTTAATGACTATGCTAGGTTTGTGTTATTTACCCAATGCGATGGCAGCGACTCAAGATGAGCTAGAAGCAAGAATTGCGTTATTAGAGCAAAAGTTATTAGTTCTTAGTCAAGAGTCTAATGATTTGAAAAAGCAAGTGATTGATTCTAATAAGCAACTTGCTAAATTAAATAATAATCTTCAAAAACAACAAATTATTATAAATAATCAGAAAAAAGCGCTTAAAAATAGTCAAAATGTAGCAATTACAAAGCAACAGCCTCCAGTTAATCCTGTACAAGCAAATAATAATCAAATTTTACTAGTTAGTACACCAAAAACCGATACTATGCAAGACAGCAATCATCCAGAAAAGACTTCATTTACTTTAGCTGAATTTAAAGATTATATTAAAGAAGAAATAGGATTTTCTTATAATGGTTACTTCCGTGGTGGTTGGTCAACTTCAAGCAATGGTAAACCTAAAAATTATGCTGAAGGTGCATTAGGTCGATTTGGTAATGAATATGGTGGTTGGTATGATCTTATCTTTAAGCAAAAAGTCTATGATCAAGATGGAAGGCGAGTTGATGCAATTGTTATGATTGATGGAAACGTGGCAACAAATAAAGCTGCGGGTTTATTTAATACGCAAGATGACAATATTATGCAATTTTCAGATATATATTTAGAAACAAAAGGATTTGTGCCACGTTTCCCTGATGCGAAATTATGGGTGGGTAAACATTCTTTGCCTTATAATGAAATACAAATGCTTGATTGGAAAACACAAAAAACGCCAGCAGGTGGAGGTATTGGTATTGAAAATCTTAAAGTCGGTGTCGGTGCTCTTGATTTATCATTAGTTAGAGCAGATGTAAATGTGAAAAATAAAAAAGAAATAATTAGTACTGATGATAGTAAAGTAAATAAAATTGACCAATACAAAAAGGAAGAAGTTGATTTAAACGAACTAGAAATTCGCTATCGTGATATCCCATTATGGCAAAATGCAACGCTTGGTTTAAATGCTCGTTATTCAGCACCAAATAAATCTAAAATTCAAAATAGTATATCTGTTAAAAATGCTTGGCTTGGTAGCCTTGTTTTGCGTCAAAATGAATTTTTTGGCGGATTTAATCAGTTTACATTACAGACAGCAACCAATTCTGTTGCATCACAGTTGGCTAACATTAATACTAATAACCCAGAGTTTGCCAGTAATTCGGATAATGACTATATAGGTACACATACTGGTGGTAAAGCTTATCGTTTTGTATCGGAAGGTGAAACTTATTTAAGCGATAATATCATTGTTGCCCATGCTTTGGCTTTAACTTCAGGAAATGATGTTTATTCTTATGATCTTAATCTTCCACATACCGATTTTACAAGTTTTAAATCAGCAATAAGACCAGCTTATATCTGGGATACTTATAATCAAAGCGGTGTTGAACTAGGTTACTTTCGTCAGAAAGACAAAGTTAAAAGTAAAACTTATGTCGAAGAAGGATATAAAACAACACTTTACCATTCATTTAAAGTCGGAAAAAGTATTTTATCTTCACGACCTGATATTCGTTTTTATGTTTCTTATATAGAAGCACTACAAAATGATATTAGTAAATTTGATTTTAATGGTAAAGATCATCAAATTAGTTTTGGTGTACAAACAGAAGTTTGGTTCTAAGTGATATAAAATAAGACTTATCATCTGAACTATATTATAGATGTAAAATATATGGTTCAGATGAAAAATGGATACTTTGTTGATGTATAACTACTTTATTTTTAACTATTAATAAAAGCTACTGAATAACGCTTAGTTAAGGTTGGTATATAGACGTTAATCAAATTTGTTGGAATACTTTCTCCTTTCGCAAGCTTTAGTGCTAATTCAGCAGCTTGTTCAGCCATTGTCTGTAAAGGATAACGAATGGTAGTTAATTTAGGATGTAAATAACGTGATAAAACAAGATCATCAAAACCAATAATCGAAATATCGTTTGGAATTTTAATATCATTATCATAAAGCACAGACATTGCACCGGCAGCCATTGAATCGTTATAACAAGCAATTGCGGTGATATGGCAGTTGCGTTCAAGTAATGACATCATTGCTTGTTCGCCACCTATTTCATTAGGTAAACCAATCGCAATAAGGTTTTCATTAACATCAATACCATGTTCTAACAATGCGTCTTTATATCCTTGTAAACGATCAGATGAGTCAGAAATATTATGATTTGAACATAAATAACCAATTCTAGTATGCCCATGTTGAATTAAATGTTTGACTGCAAGATAAGAGCCGTAACGGTCATCAAGAGCAATACAGCGTTTTTCAAATCCTTTTACGATACGATTAATTAGAACCATACCGGGTACTTGTTGCATCAATTTTTCTAGATCGCTATCAGAGAGCATTTTGGCATGTACAACTAACGACGAACAGCGATGTTCAATTAATTGAGTAATTGCATTATATTCTTGTTGCTCATTATGATAGCCATTACCGATCAACAAAAAATGACCTGTTCGTGAGGCAACTTTTTCAACGGTACTAACCATGGCACCAAAAAATGGATCCGATACATCAGCTACAACAATACCAATAGTATTCGAATTTTGTTGTGACAAAGCGCGTGCATTAGCATCAGGATAGTAGTTTAATTTTTGCATAGCTTCTTTTACGGTATCTCTTGTATTATCTCGAACGTTATTTGCGTTATTAATTACGCGAGATACAGTTGCAACTGAAACTTTAGCTAAACGCGCAACATCTTTTATTGTCGCCATAAAAAACCTTTTAATTAATTACTATCCATAAAATATCGATAATTATAATATTTAATGCTTATCAATATAGAGTTCTGTAGATTAACAATAATATAAGACAAAAAGTACTGAAAGTGAAAGGGTTATCTTTTTTACTGTCTTGAAGTTAATTTATTTGCAATACTCTTGATATATGACTGAATTAACTTGTCATAATAAGGTAAAATAAAAACTTTGCCAATGAAATCATTGGCGAATTAAAAACTAGAATTGTTCATTAAAAATTAAATATTAAGGGGACATCGATTAGCAAATCCCCTGATAGTGGCTAACTAATTAATTTAAAAGTATTAATAACATTATTTAGTAGTTACTTTTATTAATATAGCTGTTGCTGGATCAAGTACTGGTAAAGGTAAACCGACATTCATTAACCAATCACCAGATAACGTTGTTGTGTCCTTCATCCATTGAGGTAATTCTTTCATAACATGACCATTTATTTTAGGATCGATATTATCAGGCATATCTAGCACTTCAATTTGGTATTGTTTATCGGCCAACAAGCCTGTCAATCGTAAATTACCGCTTAACGCGTAAGTTGGTAATGTTAGTTGAGCGATAATAAACACAGCTTCTTTTTGGTCTTGGCTAACAACACCATAACTTTGCATAGCTGGGTTATCATCAACATCTAATCTTACAGAGTTACCGCTATGTAACAAAGGACGGAGTTGTTTATGTAAATTAATATAATATGCAAAACCTTTCTGTTCTTGCTCAGATACTTTTACTGGATCAAGCTCAACTCCCATATGACCAAACAAAGCAGTTAGACCGCGTAAATTCATATGTAGCTCACGGAATGTAGTATGACATAATGCGCCACCAATATGAGCACCCATTACTTCAGGAGGGAAGAAATAACTCATTCCACGTTGAATTATTTGTCTATCTAATGCATCGTTAGAATCTGAAGTCCAAAAACGTTGTGTACGCTTTAAAATCTCATAATCAATTCGACCTCCACCTGATGAACAAGATTCTATTTCAACGGTAGGGAATTTTTCTTGCAAAATATCAAGCAATCGGTAAAGCGCTTTAGTTTGACCAACAATAGCAGGATTACCTTCATGACCAGGTTGAACAATTTCACGATTCATATCCCATTTTATATAATCAACGTCATAACTACTGAGTAACCAAGTTAGTCTTTCAAGTAGATATTCAAAAACAGCTGGGTTTTGTAAATCAAGTAAATACTGATGGCGACCTTCTGGTTGTTGATAACCTGGTAGTTCAAGTAACCAATCTGGATGGGCACGATAAAGATCTGAGTTTTTATTAATCATTTCTGGCTCAACCCAAATACCAAACTCCATACCAAGATCTTTAACATGTTTAATAACCGGTTCTAAACCATTGGGATATTTTCGCTCATCTAAATACCAATCACCTAATCCTTGGTAATCATCATCACGTTTACCAAACCAACCGTCATCAATGATAAAGCGTTCAACACCAATTTGAGCCGCCTTAGTCGCCATTTTCATAATGTAATCAGGATTATGGTCAAAAAAGATACCTTCCCACGTATTAAGATGAACAGGACGAGCTTTATTTTTGGCGAATTTAATAATATTACTGCGTAGAAACTGGTGGAAATGTTGACTCATTTTATTTAAGCCTTCATCGCTATAGGTAGCATATAACCAAGGCGTACTTAAAGATTCACCTTTAGCTAGTGATATTTCTCCTGCATAATACAGAGCTTCTGCTTGAATAAAACGTTTACCGTTACTTTTAACTGCAACTTGAATGCGATGATTACCACTCCATCCCAAGTGGATTCCCCAAACTTCGCCAGTTTGTTCTTTAAAACCTTCGGTACCAACCATCATCCCAGGAAAATATTCGTGTGATGTTCGTCCTCGTCGATTTTCTTGTAAATAACCACAATGTGATATTTTAGTTCGATGAGGGAAAAACTCTTTAATCCAACGACCACTAAAAGCCATTAATTCTTGTGCCCGTTCAGGAATAGGTAACGTAATAGAAAAACGATTAACTTGATATGGTTCATCACCTAAATTGGTTAAAGTATTTTGACACTGCAATACACCATTTTTATCTAAAATAAAAAGGCTGGTTAAACGAAGTTTAGCAATATTATCTTCACTAATAATGGTAATGTTATTGTCAGTTTTATTAACCTCTTTAGTTGTAAAAACGGGAGACCAATCTTTACCATTTCGGTGTCCTTCAAGTCCAGGTGTGCTAAAATTACCTAAACCTTCTTCTGGGCATAGAGTAAATGGAACGTTGACATCAATACGGGAATTAGGGACAGCAGGATAAAGCATGTCAATCATTTCAGGTTGAAAATTTTGTAACCGTTTACCAAAATAACACAATTCGGCATACGGTTCAGTGCGAAAAAGGATATCTATATTGTTGTTGCTAAGACGATAATTCATAATGGCTCCAAATTTGTAATATTTCACTTATATAAAATAATAGCTATTTATATAAAATAATATTTTTAATTTCATATTTTGTGATTAAGATCTCATTAAAAATGTAAACGATTTCATTATTAAAGGTCATATTTATTTTAGTTTTTAAAACTATTTATTATAAAATGAATATGCGACTTGCTATTATTTTATGTTATCATGAAACTATTTATAGATGCTTATTGGAAATATATGAAAAAACAGAATATTATTGTACTACTTTCGTTTTTTGCGATTTCTTTTAATGGTTACGCTATAGACAAATATGTGACTGATAATGTCGATATTTATTTGCGTAGAGGTCCTGGTTCGCAATATGCGTTTTCTAATGCAGTTAAAGCTGGAGAAAAAGTTGTTGAGCTTGAAAAAAGCGCAGATGGCAAATTTACTCGCATTCAACTTAATAATGGTAGCACCGCTTGGATTGAAACAAGCAAACTAAATGAACAACCTAGTTATAAAGAACGCTTTCCAGCGCTAGAAGCAAAACTAGCAGAATATCAAGATAAAGTTGATAATGCTGAGGTAAATCAACAAAAATTGTTAAGTGACTATATCCAAAAGTTGCAGACGGCTGAAAAATCTATAGAAACACTTCAAAATAAAAATGAAGCACTAGAACAACAAGTTAAGGAGCAAAATTCACGAATTGAATCAATGCTAAATCAAGTTGATGATAAACGCCGTGACCTTATTGTAACTTGGTTTACCTATGGTGGTCTTGTTGCTGGAGGCGGTCTTATTTTAGGGCTTATATTACCAAGAATTATACCAAGCCGACGCAAAAAAGATCGTTGGATGAGATAAATGAGTAAAATCTATCTTGTAGGAGGGAGTGTGCGCGATAAATTGTTGCACCAACCTGTTGCTGATCATGACTGGGTTGTTGTTGGCGCTACGCCAGACGAGCTTTTAGCATTAGGTTATCAACAAGTCGGTAAAGACTTTCCAGTTTTTTTACACCCTCATACGAAAGAAGAATATACGTTGGCTCGCACTGAGCGTAAATCCGGTAGAGGTTATACTGGATTTATCTGTGATTTTGGTAAAGAGATTACATTAGAACAAGATCTGATTCGCCGTGATTTAACCATTAACGCCATTGCAATGGACGAAGATGGCAATATAATTGATCCATATCATGGCGTTGATGACATCAAACATAAAATCTTACGCCATGTATCGCCAGCCTTCCGAGAAGATCCTCTACGTATTTTGCGCGTAGCTCGTTTTGCAGCTCGTTTTCATCAATTTGGTTTTACTGTAGCTCCTCAAACTCTAGATCTAATGAAACAAATGGTATTAGCCGGTGAGGTTAGTTACTTAACACCAGAACGTGTGTGGAAAGAAACTGAAAAAGCATTGTCGACATCAAATCCACAGATCTATTTTCAAGTACTAGAACAATGTGGAGCGTTTCCATTATTATTTTCATCATTAGACTTAACAAACAATATTAGTGATGCACTAAAAAAATCTGCTATATTAACTGATGATTTAACAATCCGTTTTGCTGTACTGTGTGCACAGTTACCTAATAAATTAGCGGTCGAAGCATTATGTGCAAAAATTAAAGTACCTAACAACTATACTAAAGTTGCCGTCATGGTTCAGCAGAATCGAAATAATCTTGAACAAGTGCAAATCCTGACAGCTGAACAAATTATTTCTTTGCTAAATAGCATTGATGTATGGCGCAACCCTTCGCACCTTGACCAATTAATTATTGCAAGCCAAGCTTTTAGTAAAACAATATCGTTCGCACAAGCAAATTATATAAAAGAAGCTTATAAAATCGCCAATGGCGTCAGTGTGCAGCTAATTATTTCTGACGGTTATACAGGAAAACAAATTCATTTTGAGTTACAAAAAAGGCGAATCGAAGCGTTATTAAACTGGATTTGATTGCATCTTAATCAATCGTCATTTTTTTTCAAAATATCTTAAAAAAATAGTTGACGATTTGGCGTAACCCTAGCATAATGCGCCTCGCAGTGTTGGTTACGACGTTGCGAATGAATGGCTACGTAGCTCAGCTGGTTAGAGCACATCACTCATAATGATGGGGTCACAGGTTCGAATCCCGTCGTAGCCACCATTAAGATTAGGTAGTACTTTTACCGAAAGTGTTCAGTGCGGGTGTGGCGAAATTGGTAGACGCACCAGATTTAGGTTCTGGCGCCGCAAGGCGTGTGAGTTCAAGTCTCTCCACCCGCACCATTTAATCTTAATATCTATCCTTTATTGGGGTATAGCCAAGCGGTAAGGCAGCGGGTTTTGATCCCGCCACGCCCAGGTTCGAATCCTGGTACCCCAGCCATTCCAATATGCATAATTTTGGTATTTCATTCTTGATTTATATCAATGTTTGATGTGTTAATTATTAACTATTTTCATGTGAGCATAATGGAATTGGTAGATGTGCTAGATTCAAGGTCTATCTTGGAAATATGTGCGAGTTCAAATCTCACTGCTCGTATCAAAAGTGATTTTCACTTTCTATAGTGGGGTATAGCCAAGCGGTAAGGCAGCGGGTTTTGATCCCGCCACGCCCAGGTTCGAATCCTGGTACCCCAGCCAATAAAATAAAATAATTAATTATGATCTAAAACTATTTGAAGATATCTCTTATTATTAGCTTGACGGTGGTAGAATAATAGTTCATCTTATAAATAGTTCAGTTCTGTGTTTTCCTACATGTAATGAGTACTAAAGTAAATTTAAACTGTAATAGACTTCACTTAATCTGATATTCGAGTTGTTTTATCACACAAAAGGAGAGTCAGAAATGAATTAAACAGATACCGTATTATGTAAAGCTCAGGGGAATTTTTAATTACCTCAGCATTATTGTGCTGGTTTCAGGGTATAGTATAAGTACTACTCCTGAAATAAATAAAAGCTGGAAAAAGTATCATCCCCTTCCCAGCATGGCTTCAGATATCTTTTAATAATTCTTTAATATTATAGTCACCAAATGGAAATACACGAGGTAGAAATTCGGCTTCTTTTCCCGATATAGGGATTTCATTTTCCCAAATATCTACCTTTTTACACCATGGTTCTTCTATATAGGTGAAATATACACCATCCATATCGGTAGGCACATAGTTTTTTTGATGCCCGATTATTCTCCAGTCACTACCTTTTTCTATTTTCCTATCAAATAATGAGCAGCTGTCTAATATCACTGGTTCAATTGTAACTATTCCCTAAAATAGTACAGCAAAAAATGCTAGTTATGCACCAGACTGTTTAAGGAATGGTCGACTTTCTGCGTCGTATGATCCAATTGTAAATGCCCCAAACTTAGTACACAACTCACGTAGAAAATTAAGCTGCTTGTTTTAGTGTTTTATACTCAATCGGTGTCATGTTATTTAATGCCTCATGCGGTCTTTCGGTGTTATAAATCGTTAGCCATTCTTCGGTTATTTTCCTTGCTTGTGCTAAGTTGTTAAAAAGATATAAATCGAGTACTTCAGTACGATAGGTACGATTAAATCGTTCAATATAGCCATTTTGATAAGGGCTACCAGGCTGGATATAATCAATGGTTATATTATGTGATTTAGCCCAGTTTATAAAGGTTTTTCCTGTAAATTCTGGCCCATTATCGACCCGTATTTTTAATGGATATCCATGATATTCAGCCAGTTTATCTAAGTAACGGGTAATCCTTCCTGCTGGTAAACTTACTGCAATATCAATCCCTAGCGCCTCACGATTAAAGTCATCGATAACATTGAATGTCCTAAAGCGACGTTGATTACGGCTACTATCACTCATAAAATCCATTGACCAACATTCACCTTGTTTATTAGGCACCAATAGCTTTTCCGGGCATCGTGGAGGAATGCGTTTTTTTCGTTTTACTCTGAGATTAAGCTTTAATTCACAATACACCCGATAAACACGCTTATGGTTCCATTGATAGCCGAGCTTTCTGATACGATTAAAGCAT
>NZ_LZHR01000059.1:0-20430 GCF_001690675.1 Gilliamella sp. Occ4-3 | reverse complement strand
AGAAAGGTGATTATAATACATAGCAATCTCCAAACTGTGGTGGTGCGAAGGTGCTAGTATAAATCACCTTTCTACTTTCTTCACTCCACCGTGTTTAAAATTGCACTTCATGTTTGAATCCAGGTAAAAAGCGCTATAGAGCGCTTTCTAAAATTTAATTTGAATTAATTAAGAATTAGTGACAACCACAACCACCATGGCCACCGCCACAGCAACCTGTGTTTTCATCATCTTCGTCTTCATGAGAATGGCCACCACAGCCACAACCGCCATGTCCGTGATCATGACCATGCTCACCATGAATATGCCCGTGAGCAATTTCATCTTCAGTAGCCTCACGAATAGCCAATACTTCAACGTGAAATTGTAAATCTTGTCCAGCTAACATATGGTTTCCATCAATAGTGATGGTATCGCCATCGATAGCGGTGATTTCAACGGGTAAAGAACCATGCTCGGTATCAGCAAAAAATCGCATACCAACTTCAAGTTCATCTACACCAACAAAAACGTCACGAGGAACATTTTGTACAAGAGCATCATTAAAATCCCCGTAAGCATTAATTAGCTCAACGTCAAATTTGTCGCCAATTTGGTGACCATCTAATGCGTTCTCAAGATCTTGTAGCAAGTTACCTGCGCCATGTAAATATTCTAATGGCGCTGTCGTAGTTGCTTCATCAACTAAAACACCGTCTTTAGTGCGAACTTGGTATGCTAAACTAACCACTGTATTTTTTGCTATTTTCATTTTTTCTCCAACAAACTTTTATTGAGCAAATTACATTAGATTTTAACGGAAAAAAGAGTATAAGTATTCTAAATTTTATATTTTTGTTCAAAATTTACCAAAAAAATAAAATAAAAAAGGCGCAAACATTTAAGGTTTAGCGCCTTTTTAACTTACATTGAGAACAGTTTATTTAAGTTCTAATTCATTCATCGCAGCGATGCTAAATCCACCGTCAACATGAATGACTTCACCTGTAATACCTGATGCTAAATCTGAACATAAAAATGCCGCTGAATTACCCACATCTTCGGTTGTCACAGTGCGACGGATTGGTGTTACTGATTCACAGTGAGATAACATTTTTTTGAAATCTTTAATACCCGATGCCGCCAGCGTACGAATAGGACCTGCTGAAATTGCATTAACACGGACACCTTCAGGACCCATAGCATTTGCCATATAACGCACATTTGCTTCTAGTGAGGCTTTAGCAAGTCCCATTACATTATAGTTAGGGATTGCACGCTCAGCACCAAGATAAGAAAGTGTCACTAATGCTGAATTTGGATTTAGCATTGAACGACATGCCTTAGCCATAGCAACGAAGCTATAAGAGCTAATATCGTGAGCAATAGCAAAACCTTCACGGGTAACGGCATTAACATAATCGCCATCTAACTGATCACCTGGTGCGAAAGCAATAGCATGAACAAAACCATCAAATTTATCCCAAGTTTTTGCAAGTTCAGAAAATAGTTCAGAGATGCTTTCATCATGAGCAACATCGCAAGGTAAAACGATTTTAGAACCAAAATCAGCGGCAAACTCTTCAACGCGTGTTTTTAATTTATCATTTTGGTAAGTAAAAGCGAGTTCAGCGCCTTCACGATGCATTGCTTGTGCAATACCGTAAGCAATTGAACGATTACTTGCAACACCAGTAACGAGTATACGTTTACCTGTTAAAAATCCCATAAATTATTCCTCTAATTTTCACTATATAGTCTAGGATGGTGACGATTATATGTTGATCAAGCCAACTTCGCTACTATAAATTTATTTTCGTTGATAGGTTTTTATTTTATTGTCTAAAATAAATGATTGTTTACCACATTAATATCCTACTATAATAGTCAACTATTGTTTTTTATAGAAGGTATCAATTTGAATAATTTAGTTTGTTACAAAACATTGCCTATTTGGAATGCTGATACATTACCTGCGTTGTTGCGTCAAAAGCATAATACCCAAATTGGTACATGGGCGAAGTTAGAAATTTTAAAAGGAAGTATTGGTTTTGAAATGTTAACCGAACAAGGCGAAGTGATTACTAAGCATTATTTTGATACTCAGCAGCAACCGCCATTTATATTGCCACAACAATGGCACCGTATAGCCGAAATATCAGATGACTTACAGTGCCAGTTAGCATTTTACTGTTTGCCTGAGGACTATACTCAAAAAAAATACCAAATGACCAAAACCCACTCCGAGGTACTTAGAGCAACAAAAATTATCCAAACAGGAAAGGCATTGGATTTAGGTTGTGGTTCAGGTCGTAATTCACTCTACTTGCAGTTACAAGGCTTTGATGTTACCGCTGTTGATAAATCAGAACTCAGTATTGGAAACTTACAAAAAATTATTAATGATGATAACCTTAAGCACATTAATGCAATGGTTTACGATATCAATCAAGCAAATTTACAGGGCGAATATGATTTTATTCTTTCGACCGTTGTCATGATGTTTTTACAACCCGAAAGAATTCCAGCTATTATTAATAACATGCAAAAAATGACCAAATCAGGGGGATATAATTTAATTGTCAGCGCCATGTCTACGCCTGATTATCCTTGCTCTGTTGGGTTTTCATTTACTTTTAAAGAAAACGAGTTGCACCAATATTACCAAGATTGGGAAATACTAAAATATAACGAAGATGTTGGACAATTACATAAAACAGATATACATGGAAACCGAATTAAATTAAGGTTTGCCACCTTATTGGCTAAAAAGCGATAACAATTACAGGATATATCATCCTGCAATTTAATATATTTGGATTAAAGTGTATTTAGTTTTTCGCCAACTGTAAACCAAGCCTTGCGAGAGTTTAACAAATCTTGGGAAGACATCGGTTTTTTTCCTGCAGGTTGTAAAAGTGTCATATTCAATGCGCCGTTGCTGGTTGCAATACAAATGCCATTTTTATTGGCTTGCAAAATTGTGCCAGCCGGCTGTTTTGAATCCATTTTTACCACATGGGTTTGCCATACTTTTACAGGCTCACCATTAACCTCAAAATAACTCACTGGCCATGGGTTAAAAGCCCGAACGCAACGCTCAAGTTGCACGGCAGGCAAATTCCAATCAAGTTTAGCTTCCTGTTTTGACAGCTTTTCGGCATAGGTTGCTTGCGTCTCATTTTGTTTTTCAGGTTGGATTTTTCCTTCAGTGATTAACTCTAATGTATCAAGCAAGCCTTGGGGACCGAGTTTTGCGAGTTTCTCATACAGTGATGCGCTAGTATCGGATTGCTCAATAGGACAGGTAAGCTTATAAAGCATATCACCCGTATCAAGGCCTGCATCCATCTGCATAATGGTAATTCCTGTTTTTTCATCGCCTGCCCAGCAAGCACGCTGAATAGGGGCTGCGCCACGCCAGCGTGGTAGTAATGAACCATGCACATTTAAACAACCTAATCTAGGTATATCAAGTACAGTTTGTGGCAAAATAAGTCCATAAGCAACAACAACCATAATGTCAGCATTTAATTCAGCAATGATTTTTTGATTTTCTTCGGATTTGAGCGTTGCTGGTTGATAAACAGGAATATTATTCTCAACAGCTAATTGTTTAACAGGGCTTGCTGTTAATTTATTACCACGACCTGCTGGGCGATCTGGTTGCGTAAAAACAGCAATTACATTATGGCGTGAGTTAATCAGAGCTTTTAAATGAGTTGCAGCAAAATCGGGTGTACCAGCAAAAATAATATTTAAAGGTTTAGTTGCATGTGGCATAAGCGTTATGTCCATAATCAAAAATTTATCTGAATTATACCCGAAATTTTAGTGAGAATCTTTAATCAAAAACACTCATAGATATGATAAACATCTTAGTTGGTATTAAATCTGATAATATTTATGTACATTAGGTTATGTTATGTAATTATCCCTCTAATATAATACGATTAAACGGTATAAATGATTTCAGAAAAAACGCTTTATGGCTTTCTAGCGAATTATTTTAATCGATGAGATCCTTATCTTGCATCATGTCAGGCATAGTTATATTATGACTACAATGCTATATTATTTAAGGAATAAATTATGTTAAAATCAATTGATCCAACAACAACCCAATCTTGGAAATCCCTTCAAGCTAGTTACGAAAAACACCACAATAAAACCATTGCACAAATTTTGAAAGAAGAACCGAAACGCGTTGAAAAACTTACTATTCCTTTTGAAGATGAGTTTTTAGTTGATTTGTCTAAAAATAGAGTAACGCAAGAAACGCTAGAATTGCTTTATAAGCTAGCAGATGAATGCGATCTAATTGGTGCAACTAAATCCATGTATAGCGGTGAAAAGATTAATCGTACAGAAAATCGAGCTGTATTACATGTTGCATTACGTAATGTATCAAATACACCAATTTATGTTGATGGTAAGAATGTGATGGATGATGTTAATACTGTCTTAGCTAAGATGGAATCATTCAGTAAAAAAATCATTAATGGTGAATGGAAAGGATACACTGGTAAAGCCATTACTGATGTGGTCAATATTGGTATTGGTGGTTCAGATCTAGGGCCAGTAATGATTACCGAAGCATTACGACCTTACAAAAATCACTTGAACATGCATTTCGTATCAAATGTAGATGGCACACATATTGTTGAAGCGTTAAGAGGCTTAAATCCTGAAACTACTTTATTTTTGGTTGCATCCAAAACTTTTACCACTCAAGAAACTATGACAAATGCACAAACAGCACGAGCATGGTTACTTGATGCTGCTAAAGATGATAAAGCAGTTGCTTTGCACTTTGTTGCTCTTTCAACTAATGCTAAAGAAGTTGAAAAATTTGGTATTGATACAGCTAATATGTTTGAATTTTGGGATTGGGTTGGTGGACGTTATTCATCTTGGTCGGCAATTGGCTTATCGATTGTTTTATCAATTGGTTTTGATAACTTCAAACAATTTTTAGCTGGTGGCCATGCGATGGATAAGCACTTCCAGAGCGCACCAATTGATAAAAATATCCCAACGTTACTGGCATTAATTGGTATTTGGTACAACAATTTTTGTGGTGCCGAAACTGAAGCTATTTTACCATATGATCAGTACATGCACCGTTTTGCGGCTTATTTCCAACAAGGAAATATGGAGTCAAATGGTAAAAGTGTCGATCGCAACGGTAATAAAACACCTTACACAACAGGTCCAATTATTTGGGGCGAACCAGGAACCAATGGTCAACATGCATTTTATCAATTAATTCACCAAGGTACTAAACTCATCCCTTGTGATTTTATTGCACCAGCAATTAGCCATAATCCAGTTGGAGATCATCACCCAAAATTATTATCTAACTTTTTTGCTCAAACTGAAGCTTTAGCTTTTGGTAAAACAAAAGAACAGGTCGAGCAAGAGTTCATAGCTGCAGGAAAAAATCTTGATGAAGTGAAGTCTATTGTACCATTTAAAGTATTTGAAGGTAACAAACCAACTAATTCAATATTAGTGAAAAAAATTACACCTTATGCTCTTGGTGCCTTAGTTGCGATGTATGAGCATAAAATCTTTACTCAAGGAATTATTCTTAATATATTTAGTTTTGATCAATGGGGTGTAGAACTTGGTAAACAACTTGCTGGACGTATTTTACCTGAATTAGCAGATGATAAACCAGTTAGCTCTCACGATGATTCAACAAATAGCTTAATCAACCAATACAAAAAATGGCGTTAAGTATTATTAAAAAAGATAAGTTATAACATAAAAAAACCTTCAGCTAAAACTGAAGGTTTTTTTATAACAATGAAAAAAATTATTTTTTCACACGCATTATTGGTGTTTTACCTGCTTCGACAGCACCCGATAATTTATTTAATTCTATTATGGTTTCCATATTAGAAATAACTACCGGAGTTAATACGGATTTAGCTTTGCTTTCAAGCAGAGGTAAATCAATTTCAATAATAGTATCTCCTACTTTTACCTGCTGACCTTCTTCAGCAACTCGTTTAAAACCTTCACCTTTTAGTTCTACTGTATCAATACCAAAGTGAACAAAAAGCTCAATGCCCTCATCCGATTCTATAGCAAAAGCGTGGTTGGTTTCGAAAATTTTGCCTATTTTTCCACTTAATGGAGCGACAATTTTATTACCAGAAGGTTTAATTGCTACCCCATCACCCACGATTTTTTCAGCAAAAACCACATCTGGTACATCTTCGATTTTGACAATTTCGCCACTTAATGGAGCAATAATCTCGATGCTGTTTTTATTATCATCGGATACGAATTGCTTAATTTTATCGAATAGACCCATTATTGCCTCCTAACAAATTTGCTTTTCAGCAGTGTAATTTTCAATTAAATCAATTATTTCTTTAGAAGTTGCTTTTTCTAATACAGTATCAGCAAATTTTTTCGCTTCTTCATAGTTAGTATTGCGAATTAATTTTTTGATTTTAGGAATTGATACTGCACTCATACTAAATTCATCAAGTCCCATACCAAGCAATAAGATTGTGGCTCTTTCATCACCAGCAAGCTCTCCACACATACCTGTCCATTTACCTTCTTTATGAGAAGCATCGATAACATTTTTAATCAGAGTTAACACTGAAGGCGAAAACGGATTATAAAGGTGAGAAATTAATTCGTTACCACGGTCAACGGCAAGCGTATATTGTGTTAAGTCATTGGTACCGATACTAAAAAAGTCTACTTCCTTGGCTAAGTGATGTGCAATCACAGCGGCTGCTGGAGTTTCAATCATTACACCGATTTCAATATTTTTATCAAATGATTTTCCTTCAGCAGTTAATTGTTCTTTAAGAGTATTGATTTCGGATTTTAATGTTCGGATTTCTTCAACAGAAATAATCATTGGGAACATAATGCGTAATTTACCAAATGCTGATGCACGCAAAATTGCGCGTAATTGTGCATGAAGTACTTCTTTACGATCTAAACAGATTCGAATTGCTCGCCAACCTAAGAATGGATTCTCTTCTTTTGGTAAATGCATATAAGGTACATCCTTGTCGCCACCAATATCCATGGTTCGAACAATTACCGATAAACCATTGGTTGATTCAGCTACTTCTTTATATGCTTTAAATTGCTCTTCTTCGTCAGGATAAGCTTCGCGATCCATAAATAAGAATTCAGTGCGATATAGACCAACACCTTCATAACCGTTACGTTCAGCACCTGCAATATCGCGTACTGTACCGATGTTACCACAAATCTCTACTTGGTGACCATCAAGGGTTACAGCAGGTAGATCTTTCAATTTAGCTAGCTCTTCTTTATCACTAATATATTTAGCTTGAACTTGTTTTAATTTTTCTTGCGTTGTGTGATCTGGATTGATATAGATAACATTATTTATAGCATCTAAAATAACAAAATCACCTTGTTTGATTGCTTGAGTTGCATTAGATGTTCCGACGATAGCTGGGATCTCTAAAGAACGAGCCATAATTGAAGTATGCGAGGTGCGTCCACCAGCGTCAGTAATGAAACCTAGCACCATATCCAAGTTTAGCTGAGCTGTTTCAGAAGGTGTTAAATCGGTTGCAACTAAAATACATGGTTGGCTAATAGCACTCAAGTCAACAATTTCAATACCTAAAATATTTTTGAGTAAACGTTTACCAATATCACGAATATCTGCGGCACGTTCTTTTAGATATTCATCATCTAGATTTTCTAATTCTTTAGCTTGAGTTTCAAATACAGATTGAACAGCGGCATCAGCGGTTGAATGTTTACTTTGAATGCGAGAAATAACTTCTTGTTCAAGATCCTCATCTTCAAGAAGCATAATATGCCCTTCAAAAATGGCCGCTTTATCTTCGCCTAATGTGGATTTTGCTCGTTCCATAATCGTATGTAGCTGTTTACTTGATTTTTGGCGAGCTTCCTTGAAGCGCTCAATTTCAGCCTCAATCTTGTTATCAAGAATTTGCCTATTACTAATAACAATAGGCTCTTCTTTTAATAATAGCGCTTTAGCAAAAGCGATACCGGGGGAAACAAGTGTACCTGATACCATAACATTTAATCCTTATTCTATTTTAAAACCGTTCATAGCTAATCGGGAGTTATTATTCCAACTCAGGAATTAATTTTACTAAATGAGCAACAGCTTCTTTTTCGTCTTCACCTTCGGCAGAAATGGTAATAGTTGTGCCTTGTGATAAACCTAATGTTTGTAACTTAAACAGACTTTTAGCACTCGCACTTTTACCATTAGATGTGACAGTAATTTC
Organism: Gilliamella sp. Occ4-3; assembly: GCF_001690675.1. NCBI lineage: Bacteria > Pseudomonadati > Pseudomonadota > Gammaproteobacteria > Orbales > Orbaceae > Gilliamella > Gilliamella sp. Occ4-3. Next base: position 12,172 of record NZ_LZHR01000059.1, on the reverse strand, counting down.
TGCATTAAAGTTCTTTGCTTCTTTAACAAATTGTGCAGCAGGGCGGGTATGAAGACCGTTAGATGCAGTAATAGTTACATCTTGTTTATACATATTATTTTACTCCCAAAATATTTTGTTTCACCGACCAATATAAAGAAAAACTGCCTGAAAGGCTAGTAAGATTTCATCGATCTTTTATATTAAGTCGTCGTATTAGCTATCATATTAAGATAGCCATACTTTATCAGTATCGGTAGATACGAGTGACTTTATCACTACATTTTTTAAATTCTACCTGCCCATGGATTCCATGTTTAATATTCTCAAAAACGATTTCTTCACTACCATCAAGTTGTGATATGCGGATCTCCTCTCTACAGAAAGCCTCGAATCGCTGTAATTCCTGCTCACTATTACCCAATTTATAAGATTTAGGTAAGTCTTGACTGGTTACATAGGTATGTATTTTATCTTGCACATCAAGGACAATTACGCCTTTATTCGATAAAAACGAACTACAGGAGGTTAATGATAATGTTAATCCTGCAAAAAATAATAATTGCAGAGGAAATTTCATAATAAATCCTATAATGTTCAAAATAATTCCTTTATAAAGCAAAGCAATCTGTTTATGATTTATAATTAGATGCAAATTATATACTAATAATCGAAGAAAGTGCAGAGTGCATTTTTCTTGATGTAATAATATTAGGGGAAGTTTATGTCAGATACTATTAATTACGACGAATTTAATCACCAATTAATCCAAAATAAAATAGGCATTACCGCTGCTGAGTTACATGGTTTTCTTTCAGGCATATTAGCTGGTGGTAACAATGACGAGAGCTGGCGTCCATTAGTTGAGGATATGTTAAACAATGGTCAAAAAATGCCAACATCATTAGATGAAAAAATTAGCCAACTTTATGCGCTTATCAAACAGCAATTTTTTGAGGAAGATTTCAGCTTTCAGTTATTGCTTAGCGACAAAAATTTATATACACAACTGGATGATCTAGTTGGTTGGGTAAATCATTTCTTACTTGGTATTGGAATTGTGCAACCTAAAATTAACCACATCAAAGGTGATGTTGGTGAAGCCATTTATGACCTACGCCAAATTGTTAAACTAGGCTATGATGAAAATGAAGATCAACAAGAGCTTGGTTTTGCTTTTGAAGAGATAAAAGAGTATGTTCGCATAACTTCTATGCTATGTTTTGATGAATTTAACGAATTTAATGAGGCAGACACACCCCCAACAATCCATTAATATTAATAACATTACATCTTCAGGGGCATCACAATGATAAATACTGATATCGAAACAGAACTTTTTGCACGTCGAGAAAAATTACTAGCTCAAATGATACCAAATAGTGTCGCACTTTTTTTTGCTGCTCCAGAAATGACGAGGAGTAATGACACCCATTACCCATATCGACAAAATAGCGACTTTTGGTATTTTACACTTTTTTCCGAACCAGAAGCGGTATTTGCAGTAGTTAAACAAAAAGATAATACAACTAAATACATATTATTTAATCGCCCAAAAGATACGCTAGCAGAGACTTGGACTGGTTACCGTTTAGGTCAAGATGCCGCATTAAAGACGGTTTTTGTTGATGAAGCTTATACATTTGATGAGATTGAAAAAGTATTACCTGATTTATTAAATGGCAAAACGGCGGTTTACCATGCTGACCAACAGTATCAATATGCCGATAGAATCGTAGATCGCACAATGAATACTCTGCGACAAGGGAGTAGATTAAATCTTTATGCACCAAACAGCACGATCGATTGGCGACCGATAGTTCATCAAATGCGCATGTTTAAATCAGATTTTGAAATCAAAATATTGCGCAAGGCTTGCAAAATCAGCGCTCAATCTCACGTTAGAGCAATGCAAAAATGTAAACCGAATATGTATGAATATCAACTAGAAGCTGAAATCTTGCATGAATTTGCGTGGCATGGTGCACGAGCACCATCTTATAACACCATTGTTGGTAGTGGTAATAATGGATGTATACTGCATTATGAAAATAATAGTCAGCAGTTAAAAGATGGCGATTTAGTTTTAATTGATGCGGGTTGTGAATATCAGTACTATGCAGGCGATATAACTCGCACTTTTCCTATCAATGGCAAATTTAGCCAAGCTCAACTTGAAATTTATAACATCGTTTTAACATCACAATATCAAGCCATTAAATTGTTTAAACCGGGCACTTCAATTATGGAAGTCAATAATCAAGTTGTAAGAACGATGGTAGAAGGTTTAGTAAAACTCGGGATTATGCAAGGTGATGTTGATAGCTTAATTGCTAATAAAGCTTATACACAATATTACATGCACGGTTTAGGCCATTGGTTAGGTATTGATGTGCATGATGTTGGTAGTGGACGAGATCGAATTTTAGAGCCAGGAATGGTATTGACCGTTGAACCAGGGCTTTATATTAATCAAGAATCAGATGTACCAGCACAATATAAAGGTATCGGTATTCGGATCGAAGATAACATTTTAATTACTGACACAGGAAATGAAGTTCTGACAGGTGATGTTCCAAAAGACCCAGCCGAGATTGAAAAATTAATGGAAAATAAATTTACTCATTAATTGTGTCGTTACCGTAATTTTTAAAATAAAAATTACGGTTTTTTGTTTTCATCTACCTAATTATTAATCCAACTTAATTGATTTATCACGGTTAAAAATAATTCTAATTTTTAAGTCTTTTGCTGGAATTGGTTTGTACTTCCAAGTTTTCATGGCATTTATTACCGAACGATTAAATATATTATTAGGATTTGCTTCAACAATGCGAATATTTTCAACTCGCCCATCGCTGTTAATATCAAACATTGCTACCACGTAGCCTTCTAAGCGCATATCAAGCGCTCGGCGTGGATACTCAGGTTGATTCCGTCTAATTGGAGAAGGATTACCTGAATATTGGCGATTATCTGAAAGTTTGGGTGCAACAGAGGTATTTGCCAAATTATCACTAACCACTTCTTGCCTAACTTGTTTATGAGAAGCTTTTTGGACTGGCCTGCGCTTTTTTTTCGGCTTTTTCTCTTTTTTTACTACAACTTCCTTTTGGGGTTCAACCGTTGATTTATCGGATATTTTTTCGAGAATAGATTCAGGATTTTCTTCCTTAACTACTTCAGGTTCAACAACAGGATCAATTGGTTTTTCTTCAATTTGTTTGTTATCGATTAGTTCACTATTTTCCGCACCTTGAATTTCAGGGGTATTTTCAACTAATGATTGTTCAGGGGCTGCAAATTGCGATAGATCGACCATAATAGCTTTAATCGCATTATCGCCTTCATCAACAGCAACATTTTTAGCAAACAAGGCAGAACTAAAGAGCAAAGCAAATAAGATAAGATGCGACAATACAGAAACTGATGTACATACATAGGTATTTTTAGGTTTTTTTTTAATTGGACTCAAAGGAGCCTTAGTATCATCGAGATCTATATCAAAGTTAATCTTCATAATAATAATCATATTTAACTTAATGACAGTTATTCTAAATGAAAATGCTTATCATTTGTAGTGTTATTTTAAAATAAGATGGATGATACCTTGTTGCATAAAGATATTTATCAGATAATAGAAAATAAATATCTATTATTTGTAGTGGTTAGGCTGATGAATACTCCATCAATGAATCAAATACTCGATCTTGTTAAAAATGATTTAGTCAAAGTAAATGAGGCAATACAGGCAGAATTAACTTCTGATGTGGCTTTAATTAATCAATTAGGCAATTACATCATTAGTAGTGGTGGCAAACGTATACGTCCTGTTATCGCATTATTAATAGCCAAAGCACTCAACTACCAAGGCGATAAACATATTATCACTGCTGCTTTTATTGAATTTATTCATACTGCCACCTTATTGCATGATGATGTTGTTGACGAATCCGATTTACGCCGAGGCAAATCAACCGCCAATGCACTTTTTGGCAATGCCGCGAGCGTATTAGTTGGCGATTATATTTACACACGCTCTTTTCAAATGATGGTACGTACAGAATCGTTTAAAGTATTGACGATCATGTCGGCTGCAACCAATGTAATAGCTGAAGGTGAAGTACAACAGTTGATTAATTGTAACGATCCAGATATCACAAAAGAACAATATTTAGATGTAATTTATCGAAAAACGGCACGTCTATTTGAAGCAACATCGCATTCTGCTGCTGTCCTAGCTGGAGCTAGTGAGGAGCAAGAACTCGCCTTACAAGAATATGGAAAATATTTAGGCACAGCCTTTCAAATCATTGATGATCTACTCGATTATAGCGCTAGCAATCAAAAATTAGGTAAAAATTTAGGGGACGATCTTAACGAAGGCAAGCCCACTCTACCGCTTTTACATGCTATGCACCACACAAAAAACGCCCAAGATGCGGCATTAATACGCCAAGCAATAGAGCAAGGTAATGGTCGACAATTATTAGATCGTATTTTAAACATCATGGACGAATGTGGTTCGCTAGATTTTACGTTACAAACCGCTCAAAAAGAAGCGCAAAAAGCGTTTGACGTTATCGCAATTTTACCTGATTCGCCTTATAAACAAGCGTTACAAGATCTTGCCTTATTGTCAGTAAAAAGAGAAAGCTAACTAGCCAATAAATCAATTAAATATATGCTTTTTATACTCAAACACATAGTTTCCTGAAACTTTTTGTCATTAGTTTCATATACAATAACTTTAATTTAAGGTAATTATTTATGCTTAAAAGGTTTTGGCCTGTTTTGTTAATTTTTATCTCGATGATTTCAGTGCAAGGCAGTGCCTCAATAGCCAAATATCTGTTTCCTGTATTAGGGCCTGAGGGGATGACAGCTTGGCGATTATTTTTTTCGGCAATTATGCTAATTTTAATATTCAAGCCGTGGCGTAAAACACTGACAAAACAAGCACTAAAATACATTTTTTTATACGGTATTTCAATAGGTTGTATGAATTTGGCGTTTTACAACGCAATCGCAAGAATTCCGCTAGGTATTGCAGTTGCCATTGAACTCACGGGGCCAATTATGGTGGCAATGTGCTCCTCACGTAAAGTACTTGATTTTATTTGGTTAGGTGTTGCTATTATTGGCTTGGCTATGCTTTTACCCATTGAACAAGCTTCAAGCAATTTAGATCCCAAGGGTATTTTATTTGCGCTATTAGCTGGAAGTGGTTGGGCGTGTTACATCTTATTTGGACGCAAAGCCAGCACTATTTATGGCTCAGCCAGCGTAGCGATTGGATCAGTCATTGCTTCGTGTTTTTTATTTCCTATTGGAATTTGGCAAAGTGGCAGTACCATGTTTTCGTTGGAATTGCTCCCAATGGTTTTTTTGGTCTCATTATTAGCATCAGCAATCCCTTATGGATTAGACATGATTGCACTACCAAAATTACCAGCACAAACATTTAGTACATTAATGAGCTTATCGCCTGTTTTTGCCGCGCTTTCTGGATTCATTGTTTTGCATGAACAACTAACCCACTACCAGTGGTTAGCCATTATTTTTATTATTACCTCATCGATAGGTACAGTGCTAACTATGAGTCGTCCAGTAAAAATAAAATCGAGTAAACCAAAAAATTAAAACCACTATCGCACTATTTATAAGTGTGATAGTGGTTTATAAGTGCGATAGTGGTTGTACGGTAAATTATAGTTAACAGTTACCAAGTACTCAGTTATAACTCATTTAGTTGAAAATTTAGCATTAATGACTTAACGAGGAGGTAATCCCATACCACCGCCCATTAATCCTTTCATTTGGCGCATCATCTTCATCATGCCACCACCTTTCATTTTTTTCATCATCTTTTGCATATCTTCAAACTGTTTTAACAGCTTGTTGACATCTTGAACTTGAGTTCCCGAACCGTTGGCAATACGGCGTTTACGAGAACCTTTAATGATTTCAGGATTAGCACGCTCTTTTAATGTCATTGAACCAATGATTGCTTCCATTTTGATGGTAATTTTATCATCCATCTGTGCTTTAATATGATCAGGAAGTTGACCAACACCTGGCAATTTAGCTAACAAAGCCCCCATTCCGCCCATATTACGCATCTGTTTTAACTGATCTTGGAAATCATTAAAATCAAATTTGTCACCTTTTTTTAGCTTCTTGGCAATTTTTTCTGCTTTTTCGCGATCGACGTTGCTTTGTAATTCTTCAATTAAAGATAGCACATCGCCCATCCCTAAAATACGTGAAGCAATGCGATCAGGATAAAATGGCTCTAAAGCGTCTGTCTTTTCACCCATCCCTAAGAATTTAATCGGTTTACCAGTAATGTGGCGAATTGATAACGCTGCACCGCCGCGAGCATCCCCGTCAACTTTTGTTAAAATTACACCAGTAAGCGGTAATGCATCATTAAACGCTTTAGCGGTATTAGCGGCATCTTGCCCTGTCATAGCATCGACCACAAATAGCGTTTCAATTGGATTGACAGCATGATGGAGCGCTTTGATTTCATCCATCATATCGCTATCAACATGCAAACGTCCTGCAGTATCAACAATTAACACATCAAAAAATTGCAATTTAGCATGAGAAATTGCTTTATTAACGATATTGACTGGCTTTTCAGCAATATCAGATGGAAAAACTTCAACATCAATAGCTTTAGCTAACGTTTCGAGCTGTTTAATCGCAGCAGGGCGATAAACATCGGCAGAAACAACCAACACTTTCTTTTTATGTTTTTCTTTTAAAAATTTAGCTAGCTTAGCAACGCTCGTTGTTTTACCTGCCCCTTGCAAACCTGCCATTAAAATCACTGCGGGTGGTTGAGTTGCCAAATTGAGCGAACTATTAACCTCACCCATAGCAGTTGTTAATTCTGCCTGAACTATTTTGATAAATTCTTGACCTGGGGTTAAGCTCTTATTGACATCTAATCCAACAGCCTTTTCTTTAACTTGATTAATAAATTCACGAACTACGGGTAGTGCAACATCTGCCTCAAGTAGTGCCATACGAACATCGCGCAATGCATCTTTGATATTATCTTCAGATAATCTTCCTCGACCACTAATATTGCGGAATGTCTGTGATAAACGGTCGGTTAAATTCTCGAACATATTAACTCTCGTAATAAATGAAAAATTGCCATTATCATATCAGAAAATTTCAATAAGTCCCACGATCATAATTTTGCACTGACTTGACACAAAATTGTGTTCCTGCTGAAATGAGGAAAGAGAAAAAGACGATTCTTAATAATCACAAAGCAGAATAAATTAAAAAGGAGAAAATCGGACATGGCAAAAGTAATTAGTACTGATAAAGCGCCAGCAGCTATTGGGCCTTATGTTCAAGCAGTAGATTTAGGTAATATGTTATTTGCCTCAGGACAAATTCCATTAGATCCAACAACTGGTGAAATGCCAACTTGTGTTAAAGAGCAAGCCAAACAAAGTTTAGCTAATGTTAAAGCGATCATCACTGCGGCAGGCTATCAAGTAAGTAATATCGTTAAAACGACTATTTTCTTATCTGATATCAATGACTTTGCTACGGTAAATGCAGTATACGAAGCCTTTTTTATTGAAAATAATGCATCTTTCCCTGCACGTTCTTGCGTACAAGTAGCTCGAATTCCCAAAGATGCCAAAGTCGAAATCGAAGTTATTGCCGCTAAATAAATTTGCTTATCAGATTAGCACCAATGGGTGCTAATTTTTGTCAAAAAGTTTCAGGTAACTATGTGTTTCAGTATAAAATTAATATAAAAACATAATTTTTGGGGGTATTTTGTTCTTTAATTCCTCTTATTAAAAACGGCAATTTTCCAACCAAAAATCAACTTAATTATTTGCTATTAAACTATTATTTAATGATTGATCGCCAATAGAGTTGGTGCAATAATCTACAATTATTTATTATTATTATTTGTACCAATTGGATTGTAAAAATGTTTGAAAAAGTAGAGCCGTACGCAGGGGACCCCATCTTATCACTAGTAACTGAATTTATTAATGATAGTCGAGACAACAAAATAAATTTAAGTATTGGTTATTATTATGATGAAAATAGCATAGTGCCTCAACTACAATGTATTAAAACGGCGCGTGATTATATCTATCATCACAACCAAGATGCTCAATTGTATTTACCCATGAGTGGCCTACCAGCTTATTGCCAAGCGATTCAATCTTTATTATTTGGTGAAGATCATTCGGCCTCTAAAGATAAACGTATCGCAACGATACAAACCTTAGGTGGATCGGGTGCTCTTAAAATAGGTGCTGATTTTTTATTTCGCTATTTCCCAAATTCACAAGTATGGGTCAGCGATCCAACTTGGGAAAATCACATCGCCATATTTAATGGTGCAGGTTTTAAAGTAAACCAATATCCTTACTTTGATGAACAAACATGTGGCGTAAAATTTGAAGCAATGCTTGAAACATTAAATCGATTACCTGCTAAAAGCATAGTCTTACTACACCCTTGTTGCCATAACCCAACTGGCGCTGATCTAACGCAAGCACAGTGGGATAAAGTAATAGCTGTTTTACAAGCACGAGATCTTATTCCATTTATGGATATTGCTTATCAAGGCTTTGGCAAAGGTATTGAACAAGACGTTTATGCGATTCGAAAAATGGCAGATGTAGGATTGTGTGGATTTGTTAGTAACTCATTTTCGAAAACATTTTCACTTTATGGTGAACGAGTGGGAGGATTATCCGTTTTATGTGATAACAACCAGATCGCTAACCGCGTGTTAGGACAGTTACAAGCAACTGTTCGCCAAAATTATTCAACCCCAGCGGCATATGGCGTGCAGTTAGTGAGTTATGTTTTAAATAATCCAGAACTTAAGGCACAATGGTTAAAAGAAGTCGACTCCATGAGAACTCGCATCGTAACCATGCGATCAACTCTAGTTGAATTATTAAAAAAAGCGGCACCTGATTGTCATTTTGATTATTTAGTAAAACAGCAGGGCATGTTTAGTTATACTGGTTTTAGTAAAGAGCAAGTTACACAATTAAAAGATACTTTTGCTATTTATTTGGTGGGTAGCGGAAGAATGTGTGTAGCGGGTTTAAATCACCATAATATCGAACGTGTGGCAGAAGCATTTGCTGCACTAAAACAATCATGTTAATAAAGGAGTGTATTTTTATGTTCCATAAAATGTTAATGTTAATATTAGGTATAGCAATGACGACTCTAGTTGTTGGATGTAACACCGTAAAAGGTGTTGGTCAAGATGTCGAATCGGGTGGAAAAGCCATTTCACACACAGCCGAAAAAGTGAGTGATAAAATGTAACTAAGGTTATAGACTATCTACAAATATTTTAATGTCTTAAATATATTTGGTTAAATGTCACGTATTTTATTTACAGTTACATTATTTTTACTTGTTGGGTGCAGCTCGTTAAACTTTCGAACTGCACCTTTAACTATGGAAAATTGTCAATATTCAAACCTGTCAGGTATTGAATTTTTATTAAACCCACTCCCTTCAAATAAACCAAGCTATCAGCATGTTTATATTAGCCAGAGTCGAGAAGGTAAACATTTGCCCAGTAGTTATGCAGGAATAAAAGGCAAATTAACCGATCAAATTCTTATTCGCAATTATCCCAAACAGACATTTTGGCGAACACCAAATTTATTCGAAAGAGCCTCTTTATATGATGATGGATATGATGACATTTACATCAGCAAAGCACAAAAAGAGGCACGTGATCGAAAAGCAAAATTTGTAGTAAGGCAAGCCGTGTTACAAAATTGCCAAATTGTTTATATCGCTATTGATTCTTTAGCTAAAGACAGAGATAATCCTTTGCTAATTGAATCTAACGATTTATCGATTATTAAACAGGTACAAAAATGATCAAGGAAAAAGAACTTAAAGGATTAGGCGGTTGGCTAATTTTAGTTGGTATTGAATTAATTTTTTGTTTTATTTTTATTGGATATGTTACTTTTTCTAGACTAAATGCGATTAATTTTATCGACGTATGGACACAATTATTGGATCCCTACTCGAAAATGCACACAATTCATTTGGGTCTGTTTATTTTAGGTGACATGGGGCTAAATTGTTTATTATTGCTTTTAAACGCTTATATTATATTTTTATATTTTACTAAAAGTTATAAATTTCCTAACTTTTTTATTATATTTAGTAGCAGTTTTATTGTTTTTAAGCTAATTCAAAGATGTTGGTATCTTTTTATAGTGTTACCATTTGAAGTTAAATTTGAGTTTTCTTTTATAAAAGATATTGTGATAGCAATCATTTATACCAGTATTTGGATTGCTTATGTATTAAAGTCAGTGCGAGTCAAAAATACATTTGTTAATGGTCGCCGTAGTGAAGTTACTCATAGCGACATAATTAGTTAATTTGTTTTAAGGAAATAAAATGCCATCAAATTTAGAAAATTTAGTAAATGGAAAAGTAACAAAAGCGGTTATCCCTGTTGCAGGTTTGGGTACTCGTATGTTACCAGCAACTAAAGCTATTCCAAAAGAGATGCTCCCTGTTGTTGACAAGCCACTTATTCAATATGTAGTTAAAGAGTGTATTGCCGCAGGCATAACTGAAATTATATTTGTTACGCACTCATCAAAAAACTCAATTGAAAACCATTTCGATACTAGTTTTGAATTAGAAGCCATGTTAGAGGCGCGTGTTAAACGCCAATTATTACAAGAAGTACAAGGCATTTTACCTAAAAATGTCACCATAACTAGCGTCCGCCAAGGTTTGGCAAAAGGGCTTGGTCATGCGGTATTATGTGCTTATCCTTTAGTTGGTGATGAACCATTTGCTGTTGTTTTACCTGATGTGATTATCGATGAATACGAAAGTGACCTTGCTAGTGATAATTTAGCTGCAATGATCAAAAATTACCATGAAACCAAACATAGCCAAATCATGGTAGAGCCCGTGCCAAAAGAATTAGTTTCTTCTTACGGTATTGTTGATTGTCGTGGTCAAGAGCTATCTGCGGGTAATGTTGCACAAATGTACAGCGTAGTTGAAAAACCATCAGTTGAAGAAGCACCATCAAACCAATCCGTTGTTGGACGTTATGTTCTATCTGAAAAAATCTGGCCTTTACTAGCCAAAACGCCATTAGGTGCAGGCGGTGAAATTCAATTGACCGACGCAATTGCTATGTTACTTGAAGAAGATTGTGTTGATGCCTATTGCATAAAAGGTCGTAGTCATGACTGCGGTAATAAACTTGGCTATGTACAAACATTTGTACAATACGCAATGCGACATAAAAGCTTAGGTAGCGATGTTAAAGCTTGGTTAAAAACGCTTTAATTTTTGATTTAGGTTAGCTAGGTTTCGAATGTTTTGACCTTTTGTGGAAATAATTAACATCAGTGACAACATCCGAAACCATTACACAGCCCCCCTCTAAGCCTGCAATAACCGCTAGGTTTATCCTAGATTACACCATGAAGTGCAATTCGTCTTAACTCCTTAGAATAAAAATCGGCAGGGCTTTTAAACTTATGCCGTTTTCTTGGGCGTGTGTTCAATAGATATTGTATTTTCTTTATCTGTTTGTCGTCAACTAATGAAATGGCCGCTGACTTAGGTATAAACTGACGTATTAAGCCATTGGTGTTTTCATTTGTGCCTCTTTGCCAGCTTTTATAAGGCTCCGCAAAGTACACGGTAGTATTTAAATAATGCTCAATAGCATGATGATAATTAAATTCGGTTCCATTATCAAAGGTGATGCTTTTAACCATTTTTTTAAACGGCGTTAGCAATTTTATTATCATATCTCTCGTTTCGGAGGCGGTACGTTGATTGAGGCGCCCAATTAATACTAGCCCTGTTTTGCGTTCAACTAATGTCACCAATGCTTGCTTGTCTTTACGGCTAATAATCGTATCTCCCTCCCAATGTCCTCGCGTTTTCCGGCTTTCTACATAACTTGGACGTTGTTTAATTGACCGTTTATATCGGCGGTCTCCTTCTTTAATACTCGGTGCCTTACAATGCCTATAGGCTTTGCCTTTTCGTCTTAGATAAGGTTTGAATTGTTCATAGCGCGCTTTATTTTGATAAAGATAGTTATAGATTGATTGGACGCTGACTTTCTTTAAACGTGCAGCAATCTGCTCTGGGCTGTAATAAA
>NZ_LZHR01000058.1:0-407 GCF_001690675.1 Gilliamella sp. Occ4-3 | reverse complement strand
TTTGGCTTTTTTCATATTGAGAATAAGCTGATTGGCTAATACCTATTTTATTCGCAACTTCAACTTGAGATAATTTTAAATACTCACGCCATGCTTGTGCAGGAGAATAGTTATTATCAAAAACCAGGTTAACAACTTCACTTGGTACGCCTGTTTCAATATCGATTGTTTTATTCATTATTATTTTTATGATTAACCTCAATATAAGCATTATATAAGTTTTAGTAAAAATATAAATAATTAGAATTGATAACCATAGTTGACATTCTAACAGTGTAAGATATCCTAGATTACACCATGAAGTGCAATTCGTCTTAACTCCTTAGAATAAAAATCGGCAGGGCTTTTAAACTTATGCCGTTTTCTTGGGCGTGTGTTCAATAGATATTGTATTTTCTTTATCTGTT
>NZ_LZHR01000057.1:0-4616 GCF_001690675.1 Gilliamella sp. Occ4-3 | reverse complement strand
GCTTTGTAGATACCTATATTTTGAAAATATTAATTAATGTAGTATATTAAGTTTTTTAATTATTCAATTCAGCAATAATAAATTCATCTCATTTTTGAAATGTTTCATAATATTTTTCATAACGTTTATTTTTCTTAGAATATATTTTCTTAATTTTATTGGTGTGTTGAACTTAGCTTTTTATTAGGTATATTTTAAGTGATTGATGATTTTTCTGAGAATGGTTTATTGGCTAAAGCTATTGATGGATTTGTGGCAAGAGAGCCACAACGAAACATGGCAAGTAAAGTCTCAGAGTCAATAAATAAGCAACAGTCTCTTGTTGTTGAGGCTGGGACTGGAACAGGTAAAACATTCGCTTATTTAGTACCCGCTCTACGTAGTGAAAAGAAAGTAATACTTTCCACGGGGTCCAAGAATCTACAAGATCAACTTTTTAGTAAAGATCTGCCTATTATCAAAAAAGCATTAAATTACACTGGCAAAATATCTCTTCTTAAAGGTAGATCGAATTATCTTTGTTTAGAACGATTGTATAATCAATATGCAGCTGCCGGAGATCTTGATAAAGATTTACGTGTTGATTTAGTTCGTGTCAAAAATTGGTCAATTAAAACCAAAGATGGAGATATTAGCAAATGTATAGCAGTTACGGAAGAAAACCCAATTTGGCCCGTATTAACTAGTACAAACGAAAGCTGTCTTGGAAGTGACTGCGAACATTATAATGATTGTTATGTTGTTAAGGCTCGTAAGCGTGCTTTAAATGCGGATATTGTGGTTGTTAATCACCATCTATTTTTAGCCGATGTTGTGGTAAAAGATACAGGTTTTGGTGAGCTTATTCCTAAGGCTGATGTAATGATTTTTGATGAAGCCCATCAGTTACCAGATCTGGCTTGTCACTATTTTGGACAACAGTTAACTAGTCGTCAGCTACTAGAACTTGCAAAAGAGATAACGCTTAGCTATCGCACTGAAGTAAAAGATATGTCTCAGCTACAGCAGTGTGCAGATAAATTGCAAAAAAGTGTTCAAGATTTGCGTATTGCAATTAATCAGCAACCACCTAAAGGTAATTTGCGAGTGTTATTCAAACAGCAAGCAATAAAAAAAGAGTTATCTTATCTTTTTGATGCATTAGATTTTTGTCGTGAGGTTTTAATGTTGGCAATAGGACGATCTACAGCATTAGATAACTGCTTTGAACGAGTAAATCAATACATCAGCTTATTAAAAAAATTAAGTGAAACATATGTAACTGGGTTTAGTTATTGGTATGAATGTACTTATAATTATTTTGTTTTTGCGATAACGCCATTGTCAGTGGCCGATAAATTTTCTGAACTATTAGCACAACGTAAAGGTAGTTGGATTTTTACCTCGGCAACTTTGTCTGTTGATAATAAATTAGATTATTTTACTAAGCGCCTTGGTCTCACAAATGCCGAGTCCCTTATTTTAGAAAGCCCATTTGATTATTTACATCAAACTGTCATGTGTGTTCCGCGTTATATTCCTTCTCCTAATGAACAAGGTAATGCTGAAAAATTGGTCGATATATTATTGCCAGTTATTGAAGCAAACAATGGGCGTTGTTTCTTCCTATGTACTTCTTATGCCATGATGAATGCTTTAGCAAAACAGTTTAAAGAACTCACCAAATTACCAGTATTAGTACAAGGTGAAACAAGTAAAGTAAAATTACTTGAGCAATTTATACATAGCGGAAACGCCTTATTAATTGCTACCAGTAGTTTTTGGGAAGGTATTGATGTTCGGGGCGATACCTTATCTTGTGTTATTATAGATAAATTACCATTTACATCTCCAGACGATCCTTTAATAAAAGCTCGTATGGAGGATTGCCAAATGCAAGGTGGAGATGCATTTAATGATGTGCAATTACCTGAAGCTGTTATTACTTTAAAACAAGGAGTAGGTCGATTAATTCGCCATCATAATGACCGCGGAGCAATTATTATTTGTGACAATCGCTTGGTTATGAGACCTTACGGTGCAACCTTTATTAATAGTTTACCTCCATCGCCAAGAACACGAGATGTAAATAAAGTTATTAATTTTTTATTATCTAAATCTAACTTATAAACTTAAATATTTTGGAAAAGAAATGAGTACTATCTTAGCTATTGATACCTCAACAGAAGCATGTTCGGTAGCTTTAATTTACCGTAATGAAATCACTCATGATTTCATCATATCAGCACGCGATCATACTAAGCAAATATTACCAATGGTGGATAAGCTTCTTGCACTATCAGATTGTTCACTTGCTCAAGTTGATGCCATAGCCTTTGGACAAGGACCTGGTAGTTTTACTGGTGTTAGAATTGGCATTGGTGTTGCACAAGGTTTAGCATTAGGCATTGACAAACCAATGATCGGAGTTTCAACGTTGATGACCTTGGCTCAAGGTGTATATCGAACACAAAAAGCCACAAAAGTCATTGCTACAATTGATGCCAGAATGGGGGAAGTCTATTTAGGACAATACTATTACACCAATAATCAATGGCAAATAGTTATTCCTGAATGTGTTATTGCACCTGAAAAAGTAATAGAAAAAGTGGAAAATATAGGTAATGATAGTTATTGTGCTGGCACTGGTTGGCAAACTTATCCAGATATGATTAAAGGAATAAGACAAAGTGATATCTTATTACCTCATGCACAAGATCTAGTCGTTATTGCTAAGAATAAATGGTTAAAGAATGAAGTTGTTAATGTTGAGGAAGTAGAACCAACTTATTTACGTAACGATGTAACTTGGAAAAAACTACCAGGTCGTTAATAACAAGTAAATATTAAAAAGCCACCAAATAGTGGCTTGAATTTAATACACTCATTTACATTATTCTTTAAATAAGCCTAAATGCTCTTTTGCATAAGCTTCAAAATCAGTACAACCACCGATTGGTTTTTCATCAATAAAGATTTGAGGTACTGTTTCAACAGGTTTACCTACACTTTTAGACAGATCTTCTTTAGTAATGCCTTCTGCGTTAATATCAACATAACGATAAGAAAAATCATCACGCTCTTGAGAAAGTTTTTCAGCTAGTTCTTTAGCTCGAACACAATAAGGGCAACCTTGACGCCCAAAAATTACAGTATACATTTTCACCTCGAATAAGTTTTTTACATATAAATACTATACGTTACTTTAAATTAAAGAAAAGTTGTTAAATATAGTTGATTAAATAGATTATATCTATTAATGATGAAATTGAAAAGCTAACGTGGCTACAAGACTTTACAAAAAGTTGGGGAAAGAAGTTTATTGTAAAATAGTCTAGCATCAAAACCAGCTTAATCTTACTATCACAATTGGCTATAGTTAGTTCAGCTAATGCAATACTAAAAGCGACTTCAAGTCTGGTCATTGCTAGGAATGCTCTGCAAGTGGTGGCATTATCGAGTGCAGATAAACATGGTTGTACTGTCAACGGTGTTTTTTATAGTGAGGTGAGTGGTACTATAAAATCTAGTGAAGTGAACGGATTTGATGGTAATTTAACGCTTAATGATTTTAAAGTGGTAACTTATATATCAAACAATTTAAATAGGGTTGAGAATTATAATAATATAGATAATGCTGATCCACAGCATCCGTTTAAAGTTGAATCGACTTATTATTGGTGGTATGACAATAGCGGAAGACGCATAATTGATGATGATAAGAAAAAATTATAGGTTGTGACAGCGGCATTTCAATGCCATTAAAACTTACCATAAAAACCAATGTATGTAGCATCAATACCTTACCAATTCTATAAACAGAGGAAAAGTTAACCACACATACAGTGGTTCGATTGGTTAAGGATTTTTATATGCTTAACAAAACTTTACAAAAAAACAGGTGAAAAATGAGGGTTTTATTCTAAAATAGAGTAGCATAGTTATATACTACTTTATGCTAAAATTACTAAAAACAACATTAACTGTTTATTTTATAACAATAAATTTAAGAAAATAAGTATGAGGAATAATAAAATTATGATAAAATATGGACTTAATCGGGCATCGGGCATCGGGCATCGGGCATCGGGCATCGGGCATCGGGCATCGGGCATCGGGCATCGGGCATCGGGCATTTTGTTAATCGTTTTATTTCACCTTTAATATTACGGCAAAACGTTTTATTTTTACTGTTATCTTTCTGTTTTAAACACTTCCATTGCAAATCTCACTTTGTTGCCAAAATAACAACACTTACAGCTCACTCAAAACCGAAACTTGCTCAAATAATGGGTTTAATCTTATTATCACAATGGATACATGTTGGCTCAGCTAATGCAATACTAACAGCAACTTCGAGTCAGGTTATTACAGGGAATGCACCGCAAGTGGTGGCGTTATCGAGTGCAGATAAACATGGTTTTACTGTCAATGGTGTTTTTTACAGTGAGGCGAGTGGCACTATAAAATCTAGTGAAGTGAAAGAATTTGATGGTAATTTAACGTTGAATGATTTTAAAGTGGCGATTTATACTTCAACAAACTTAGATAAAGTTGAAAATTACAGCGATATAGATGGTGATAGTGCCGATCCACAGGAGCCGTTTAAAGTTGAATCGACTAATTATTGGTGGTAT
>NZ_LZHR01000056.1:0-2557 GCF_001690675.1 Gilliamella sp. Occ4-3 | reverse complement strand
GCTAATAAAGCACTATTTGAATATATTGAAATCTATTATAATCGGATACGCCGCCATTCAGCCAATGGCTGGGTATCACCTGAACAATATGAACAACAATATTACCAAAACGAAAAAATGATAGAGGCGGGCACTGTCTAATATTTTGGCGAGGATCACATACTATGATTAATAAAATATATTTTTTGAAATCTGATACAAGAAATTACTCATCATTTATTCAGGACTGGGATCCAAATAAGACAGAAGGTATTATGGGTATAGCAATGGATCAAAAATGGAAATCTTTTGAGAGATACGAACCGATAAAACTTGAATTACACAGAAGTGATACTGGTAAAAAAAATTACAAGCTAGATTTTAGTGGATCATTGAGACCCTTTTATATTTGCAGCCAGCTGACTTTAGAAAAACTAGAAGATATTCTACTGGTAAAGGGACAAATACTGTCTGTCATCACTGAAAGCAAAAGAAAACAGTTCTTTGGATACTACCCAACCAATCCTTTATCAGGATGTTTAGATAGAGAAAAATCAATATACAAGGAAGCAGATCAAGGATTACTAATTGAAAAACCTGTATTAATAGCCGAAAATATTACAGAGGAATATATTTTTTCAATTGAAGAAGATATTAGCCGAGTGTTTGTGACAGATAAATTTAAACAGCGAGTTGAAGAAGCAGGCCTACTTGCTTTCGATTTTTCAAGGGAAATAGAGCTTTCATAACTATTTAATTAAAATAAAACATATAAATAAATATTCAGTAGCAATAATATCGACTACTACTATGCCCTAGACAGGCTTATTAAAAACATCAGCTTGATCCTTGCCAAAATATTAGACAGTGCCCGCCTCTATCATTTTTTCGTTTTGGTAATATTGTTGTTCATATTGTTCAGGTGATACCCAGCCATTGGCTGAATGACGGCGTATCCGATTATAATAGATTTCAATATATTCAAATAGTGCTTTATTAGCCTGCTTCCTCGTTTTGTAGTAACAGTCATGAATAATATGGGTTTTGAGTGTATGAAAAAAACTCTCAACAACCGCATTATCAAAGCAGTTTCCTCTTCGACTCATGCTTTGCCTTAGCCCATATTGTAACAATAATTGCTTGAAATCAGCACTGCAATATTGGCTTCCTTGGTCACTATGAATGAGTACATTTTTAGGAAAGTGACGCCGAAATAAGGCTTGTTTTAATGTATTACACACTAAATGACGGTCTATGTAGCGACTGGTTTGCCTAGCAATCACTTTTCGTCCATATAAATCGATAATCACCGACAAATATAACCAACCTTCCCCCGTTTTAATATAAGTAATATCGGTTACCCATGTCGTATTCGGCTTATCAGGGTTAAATTGTCTATCTAACGTGTTGGGCACAATATTGTGATGAGCCGTGTCTGTTTTATACTTGAATTTACGTGCTGCTTTACTATGTCATCTCAAACTACGTAATCCCAATTGTTGCAAAACACGGCTAATTGTCCTTTCTGAAACTTGATAGCCCACTTCCCTTGCTTCATGAAGCAGGCTTGGTGCACCCAAACGGGCTTTATGTTGCCAATACTGTATTAAGGTTGCTTTGGAATAAAATAAGCAAAAGCATGATTAGTTAAATAATGCCCATTTTCACCATTAAATTTTTTTGCTGCATCAGACCAGGCAAAAAAACGAGTCTCAGGTTTTTCCTGTACTTTACCCGTTTCTCTATCAATAAAATACAGCTTTTTTGTCCCTTTTTTAAATAACTTCCAAACCGTTTTGACAAATTTATCAGTTTCCGGATCTTCGATTGTGTAACTATCCCCTAAAATAGTACAGCAAAAAAGTAGAAAATTATCTATGATAAAAGTAAAAGGGGATTTAATTATGAAAAAAATGACTGAACATCAAATCGTCGCTATTTTAAAAGAAGCTGAAGCAGGTATTCCTGTCAAGGAACTCTGCCGTAAATATGGCATGGGTAATTCAACTTTTTATAAATGGCGGGAAAAATACGGCGGAATGGAAACTTCGGATATCAAACGCTTAAAAGAGCTGGAGGCTGAAAACCGCAAACTTAAGCAGATGTTTGCCGAGCTGAGCTTAAAATCACAGCTTCAGGAAGAAATCATAAAAAAGCTTTAGTGCCCACAAAGGCACGTAAAACGTGGGCACAGCAACTACAACAAAATCATTCAGTTACTATTGCTATGAGTTGTGCCATTGTTGGCTTAAGCCGTTGTGCTTACTATTATCAACCTAAGTTACAGGATGATTCGGTGATTGTTTCGGTATTGAATGCTATCACAGACCGGCATTTACGCTGGGGCTTTCCTAAATGCTTTAATCGTATCAGAAAGCTCGGCTATCAATGGAACCATAAGCGTGTTTATCGGGTGTATTGTGAATTAAAGCTTAATCTCAGAGTAAAACGAAAAAAACGCATTCCTCCACGATGCCCGGAAAAGCTATTGGTGCCTAATAAACAAGGTGAATGTTGGTCAATGGATTTTATGAGTGATAGTAGCCGTAATCAACGTCGCTTTAGGACATTCAATGTT
>NZ_LZHR01000055.1:0-70570 GCF_001690675.1 Gilliamella sp. Occ4-3 | reverse complement strand
TTATTTAATAATATTATTTTAATTTGCAACTAAACTGCTACTATAAAAAAATAATCATCAAAAATATTAAAGTTCCCTGTTTTGTTACCGATAAGTTATTTGTCAGCAAGAATATTGAATTAAAATTAAATATCTTGTTGATTTTAATATTTATATTATTGGAGATAAAAATGGCACAAGTAATTAATACAAATACAATGTCTTTAATGGCAAAAAATAACCTTAACAATTCTCAAAGCGTTCTTAGTACTTCTATTGAGCGCCTTTCATCAGGTATGCGTATTAATAGCGCAAAAGATGATGCAGCAGGTCAAGCAATTGCTAACCGTTTTTCATCAAACATTAAAGGATTAACACAAGCTGCTCGTAATGCAAATGATGGTATTTCACTTGCACAAACTACTGAAGGTGCATTAAACGAAATCAACAACAACGTACAACGTATTCGTGAATTAACTGTTCAAGCGGCAAATGGTACCAACTCTGAAAGTGATTTAGTATCAATTCAAAATGAAATTGATCAACGTCTAGATGAGATTGATCGTGTTTCTAACCAAACTGATTTCAATGGTTCTAAAGTATTATCTGAAGATAAAACACTTAAAATTCAAGTAGGTGCAAATGACGGCGAAACCATTGAAATCAATTTGAAAAAAATTGATAGCACTGAACTTGGTTTAAATGGATTTAACGTATCTGATTCACCAACAGAAGATCCATTAAAAACAATTGATACTGCATTATCAAAAATTGATGCATTACGAGGACAACTTGGTGCGGTGCAAAATCGTTTCGAATCAACAGTAACCAACATTAACAATACTGTAAATAACCTAAGTTCTGCACGTAGCCGTATTGAAGATGCGGATTATGCAACAGAAGTATCAAACATGACTCGAGGTCAAATTTTACAACAAGCAGGTACTTCAGTATTAGCACAAGCTAACCAAGTACCTCAATCTGTACTTTCTTTATTACAATAATTCTATTTTGATTTTTAGTTATTTTAACTCTGTCATATAGTCATGATAGCCATAACGGCATTTTATAATGCGGTTATGGCTAATAATGATAATTAGCTATTTTTTAGCCCTTTATTCAACCCATTAAATTTGCTAACCATCGTCATAATAATGTTAGACATTTTTTTTAACATTGGTTCAAAAATGGATGATAGCTTATATAACTCACGCGGTGTAATTCACCAAATCGATTGGCAGCAATATATTCATTTGGTGCGTAATGAAGCTTTAAAATTAGCAGTTCGTTTACCTGCAACAGTCGAGCTTGATGATTTATTACAAGTTGGCTATATCGGTTTATTAGACACTATAAAACGTTATGACTCATCTCAAGGCAGTGCTTTTGCTACATTTGCCATACCAAGAATTAAAGGTGCAATGCTTGATGAGTTACGTAGCCGAGATTGGTTACCAAGACAAACTCGTAAAAAAATTAGAGATGTTACAACTGCAATTAATGAATTAGAACAGAAGTTAGGTGCACCCCCTAGTGATTATCAGATTGCTAAATACTTAGAATTACCTATAAGCGAATACCGAAAAATTTTATTAGATTCAAATAATAGCCAAATATGTTCGTATGATGAAATTCATAAAAAACTGGGTGATAACATTGATACCATTATTAAATGTGATGAAGATAATAATCCTTTTTCAGCGCTAATAGATGAGGAAATTCGTAACACAATTATTCAACAAATAGAAAGACTACCTGAAAAGGAAAAACTTGTTTTATCGCTTTATTACCAAGAAGATCTCAATTTAAAAGAGATTGGTAAAGTAATGAATATCAGCGAATCAAGAGTAAGCCAATTACATAGCCAAGCTATCAAAAGAATACAAAGTAAAGTTAATTTTTAGAAAATATAAAAAGGCAATTAAAATAAAGTGTAATTAAAAGAAAAAATAATTGAAATTATTTTTTTATTGACCTTTTGCATTTAAAAATGTAATTTTAAGCAAAAAAAAACTAATACTGTTTAATTTTACTAGTTATTCGTTTTTTTACACGAAGCAAAAACAAATATGAATTGGTGACTAAATTGGGAAATTTATTAGATGACGATATTCTTAAATGTATACATCATTTGAATCTATCAACACTACTATTAAGCCAGAAAATGATTGAAAAAGATAAAGTTATGGCAATGTATCGATTAGGTATTGACGAAGAAACTGCTGACATACTTAGCCGTTTAAACACATCTCAAATGTTGATTCTATCAGAAACAAATCAATTAACTTTTCAGTTGCGATTTGAAAATGCTGAAATGATGAAAAAACTTACTGAAGAATCTCGCATTGGTGATATTAAACAGATGCATACAGGAATTCTTTTATCAAGTTTGCTATTAGATTCAATCAATAAGTAGCTAAGGAACTAAGATGACAAGTACAAGTATTATTCAAAAATATGAGGAAACTCAACTCGCTATCAAATTGATTTCCCTAGGTGGAAGAATTCAAATGCTGGAAAGTGAAACCAACTTAAGTCGAAATAAACTTATCAAGCTTTATAAAGAGATTCAAGGCTGTCCTCCACCTAAAGGTTTATTACCGTTTTCAACCTCGTGGTTTATGACATGGGAACCGAATATCCATGCGAGTATTTTTTATAACGCATACTCTTATTTAGTTAAAAATGGTCTAAAATCAGGCATTCAAACTATCTTAAAAGCTTATCAACTTTATTTAGAGCAATGCCAATTTTCATCACATAAGGATAAACCTGTTTTAGGATTAACCAGAGCTTGGATATTAGTCAAATTTGTCGAAAAGAAAATAATGCAACAATCATGTTGTAACACATGTCGTGGACGTTTTATTACACACGCTTATCATCCGCAAAATACTTTTACTTGCAGTTTATGTCAGCCTCCATCAAGGGCAGATAAGAATAATAAAACACAA
Source organism: Gilliamella sp. Occ4-3 (assembly GCF_001690675.1). Classification (NCBI taxonomy): domain Bacteria; kingdom Pseudomonadati; phylum Pseudomonadota; class Gammaproteobacteria; order Orbales; family Orbaceae; genus Gilliamella; species Gilliamella sp. Occ4-3. The sequence goes on along the minus strand of NZ_LZHR01000055.1, from coordinate 67,637 downwards.
AAAGAAAACGACGAAAAATGCATGAAAGTGTTATCGAAACCAAGTTATTTAAATTTATCAGTTGCCAAACAGATCACTGCTTAAATAAATATTAAAGCAATTCAGCCGTTATTTTATGGAGAAAGAAGAAAGTCAATGCTAATAGTTATAGGATATATCGTAGTGATCGCTTCGGCGCTACTTGGCTATGTACTCAGTGGTGGTTATTTAGCCGTACTATTTCAGCCACTCGAATTGCTGATTATTGGTGGTGCTGCAATAGGCGCTTTTATTGTTAGTAATGAACAAAAAACAATAAAAGCCACACTTAAGTCTTTAGGTCAATTGTTTAAAACATCCAAATATAATAAGAATCTATATTTAACACTCATTAATTTTATGTATACCATTTTGACGAAGATTCGCCAAAGTGGAGGGCTATCAATTGAATCAGATATTGATAATCCGCATGAAAGTGAATTATTTAAACAATATCCACTTATTTTAGCTAATCCAAGAATTTGTGATTTTATCACTGATTACTTACGTCTTATGATTAGTGGCAATATGGATGTATTTGAAATAGAAACACTGATGAGTGAAGAAATTGAAACATTTGTCCACGAACTTGAAAAACCTGTAGATGCCATTTCAGGAATTGGTGATGGCCTACCTGCATTTGGGATCGTCGCTGCTGTAATGGGCGTAATTAATACACTTGCTCAAGCTGATAGACCAGCAAGTGAACTCGGTGAGCTTATCGCCCATGCTATGGTTGGGACTTTTTTAGGAATTTTGCTTGCTTATGGTTTTGTTTCGCCATTAGCTGCTTTATTAAAACAAAGAAACGCCGATACAGTGAAAGTTCTAGAATGTACCAAAGTAATACTTATTGCCAGTATGCATGATTATGCTCCACAAATTTGTATTGAATTTGGGCGAAAAACGTTATTTTCTCATGAAAGGCCATCATTCTTTGAATTAGAAAAATACATACAAGAAGTTAAAGACAAAAAATCTAATCAAAATGAAAATAAAGAATAATGAAAGATAAATCTGTAAGAATAATTATAAAGAAAAAATCAGGACATGGCGGTGGACATCATGGCGGTTCGTGGAAAATCGCCTATGCCGACTTTATGACCGCAATGATGGCACTATTTTTAGTCATGTGGTTAATTTCTACATCTACCCCTCAAGAACTGAAAGGTATTGCTGAATACTTTAGAACCCCTTTAATTCTTGGCTACAATGGCGGTAAAAATATTAGCGATAGTGAAAGTCCGATTCCTGGTGGCGGTGATGATGTTAGTAAACAACTTGGTGAAGAAAAAAGCTATCATTTTACCCAATCACAAAATGAAGTTGAGAAACAGCAACTTGAAAAAATACAGATGATTGAAGCGGCACGTAAAATTTATGATATTTTTGAAATTGATGAACGCCTAAAGAAATTAGCACCTAATCTTATTATTGAATTAACTGAAATGGGGTTACGGATTCAAATTTTAGCTTCAGATGATAAACCCATGTTTGATGTTGGTAGTACAACCATTGATCCTAATATGCAAGAAATTCTGCATGCATTAGCGCCGATTATCAATTCCTTACCAAATAAAATCACCTTGTCAGGCCATACTGATGAACGCCAATATACAACAGGTGATAGAGGATATAGCAATTGGGAACTATCGGCAGATAGAGCTAATTCATCAAGAAGAGAGCTTATAGCTGGTGGATTAGACTCAAATAAAATTATTCGAATTATTGCACTTGCCGATACAGTGAATTTAAACAATCCTAATTACAGTAAAGATGCTAATCGCCGTATCAGTATCTTAATTTTGAATAAAATAGCACAACAGTATATTGAAGAAGAAAATAACATGACCGGAACCGATTTTTTAAGACAATCACAACAGACCAAATCAGAATAAATTCATTTTTGAAAAAATGAATTTATTTGAAAACTTTTTTAAAACACGCACAACAATTATTAAAGTTTTGTGAATTTAACCCGATATAAAAAAGACTTATTTTAATTGATATTATGAACTCAAACTATATTGAGAGGATTTTATGGCGAATTCATTAATGAATACTGGTATTAGTGGGTTAAATGCAGCACAAAATATGCTGAATGTAATAAGCAATAATATTAGTAATGCTCATACAACTGGTTACAATCGTCAACAACAAATTTTACGCCAAGCAAATGGAACTCAGCATAGTTTTGGGTTTGTCGGTAACGGTGTTTGTGTATCATCTGTTAATCGCGCTTTTAATAATTTTGTTGTAGGACAACTACGGCAATCACAATCACAAAATGGTTCTATCAAAGCTTATTATAATGAATTATCTAAAGTAGATAATCTGTTAGCAGAGAATGACAATAGTATTTCATCTCAAATTAATAATCTTTTTGCCAGTTTAAATAAACTTGCATCCAATGCTAGTGATGCATCGACAAAACAAACTGTTATTAGTGATCTGACATCTTTAACTAGCCAATTTAATAAAACAGAAACAAATTTAAAGAACCAAATTGCCAACGTTAATACTGAATTAAATAGTAATGTTGATAAAGTTAATACCTATACTCAACAAATTGCCGAACTTAATCAAAAAATATCACAACTACAGTCGGTAGGCGGTGGAAACGAACCTAATGCATTACTTGACCAACGCGATCAGTTAGTCAATGAATTAAGCGAAATCATTGGCATTACCGTTACTGAACAAAATGGACAATATAATCTTTCGCTTGCTAATGGTTTAAATTTAGTTCAAGGCTCTTCTATTAACTTATTATCGGTACAACCTTCAACAGATGATCCTTCGTTAAATACTATTATTTATACTCATCCTTCAGGTGCAACACAAGAATTGACAAGCCAAAACATTACATCAGGTACGTTACACGGCTTATTAACCTTTCGTGATGGACCATTAACCGAAGCCCGCAATCAACTAGGCTTAATTGCATTAAATTTAGCAGAACGTTTTAATGAAGTGCATATGTCGGGTATTGATATTAATGGTAATCAAGGTGAAAAGTTGTTTGATTACAATCATCCTAGTTGTGTCACAAATACTAAAAACCAAGGTAATGCTTCAGCCAAAATTGAGTTTAATGCTTTGAGTGAAGTAAAAGCTTCTGATTATAAAATAGAATTTGATGGTAATAACTGGATTGTCACAAGATTATCTGATCATCAGCTAATTACTCCTGAAATCAAAGATGGTAAATTGTTTTTTGATGGACTGACCATTGAGATAAGTGGTAATGCGGTTAATGGAGATTCGTTTATCATAAAACCAGTTGCCGATATTGCTTCGTCATTACAACTGCTAGTGAAAGATGTAAATAAACTAGCAACAGGTATTAACGATGAAGAAAATGGCGCTGGTGATAATCGTAATGTAACCAAATTATTAGAAATCCAACATGAAAAACTTGTTAATGGTACAACAACATTAAAAAGTGCTTATACCCGCTTAACTAACTACATTGGTAGTGAAACTCAAACAGCAAAAATTTCTGCTCAATCAAGCAAAAATATAACTCAACAAATTTATGAGCAAAATCAATCGATTTCAGGGGTTAATATTGAAGAAGAGTATATCTCTATGCAGGTTTATATGCAGTATTACCAAGCAAATGCCAAAGTGATTGATGCGGCAACAACACTATTTGATACCATTTTAGGTTTAACTAAATGATTAAAGGATAAAAAATGCGCCTTAGCACAAACTCAATTTATCAAAAAAACTTAAACAGTATTTTAAACACCAACAGCAAATGGCAAAAATCGGGGTTGCATTTGGCAACAGGTAAAAAGATTTTAACTCCTTCTGATGATCCAATGGGAGCATCACAATCATTAATAATAAAGCAAGCGCAAGCACAAAATGAACAGTTCCAAGCAACACGCGAAAATGCCGATAAATCACTTAGTCGCCAAGATACGATCTTATCGGAAGCCAATACTGTTATCCAAGCAATTCAGGAAACATTGGTCTATGCATCAAATGAAACCTTAAATGAAGAAAATAGACTCGATCTTGCTAATAAATTACAAAGTTTAAAAGATCAACTTTTATCATTAGCTAATGCAAAAGACACTAATGGTAACTACCTTTTTGCTGGTAAGAAAAACGATACACCTCCTTTTGTAATGAATGAATCAGGTGAAGTGAGTTACGTAGGCGGTACAACTTCTATCAATGTATTAATCGATGACTCGCGAGAAGTATCGCTAAGTTTTACAGGTATTCAAGTATTTATGACTGGCTCAAATGTTAAAGAATCTGATGGTTCACCAGCAGAAAGTAACATATTTGCAAGTATTGATTATGCAATTGAGGCATTAAAAATAGATCTAGATTATGATAATGATGATACCCTTGAACAATTTAGATCTGGATTGTCAAAAGCTCGTCATGGAGTAGACAATTCTTTTAATAATATTTCGACACTTAGAGCAGAAGGTGGCTCGGTATTATCCGAAATTGACAGATTAACCACATTGGGGAAAACATTAGATATTGAATTTCAAACTCAAATCAGCCAACTTGAAGACGTCGATTGGTACGAAGCCATTTCAGAATATGTAATGCTACAAGCTAATTTACAAGCTGCACAATATACCTTTATGACTATGCAAAGTATGTCACTGTTTCAAATGAAATAAAGTTTTGTAACCTAATTTTATTTAAGCAATGTTTTTTACCCTAAGTTGTGAATCGACTCAAACTATTCATCCCACTCAAAGGAGGTTTACCACCTCCTTTTTTATTTTAACTAAAAAGTTTCAAAAACAATGTCATTATGCAATATAAACCATCAGTTTAAGCGAGTGACGCTTAATTATAAAAAATTGAATAAAATCAATACTCTACCTGAACGTTTTTTTATTGATTAATTTCTTATTTAATTCATAATTATTTGTTTTTAAAATTAATTTTATAATATTTTTACTAACAAAGTATTGAGCATTGTATTCAAACCGAGTAATTCTATTATTAATTAAATGCAATTTTCCTAAATCCTGATACAGTTGTTAACTGATTATTTTTTGCAATTTTTTCAATACGACCAATGATTTGAATAAGCTTATCACTATAATTTGGATCAGTTGCGTAATGTGCAGCTTGTAATTCTTTAGCAGCTGTTCTGGCATCTGGAGCTTTAATAACTGCATGATAACGGGGACTTTTAGTTAATAAATTGAGGTAGTCGGTTAATGCATGATGTTTACTATTATAGACTCTAAAATTATCTTCAATTTTCATCATTTTATTATTAACAAATTCATGTGTGGTTAAACGAGTTGAATTGCCATTCCATGACGATGTTGCTTTGACACCAAAGTAATTGTGGCTTGATTGATTATTAGCGGTTTTAATTTGCTTTTGCCCCCACCCAGTTTCTAGTGCTGCTTGGGCAATAATAACCTCATACGGAATACCAGATTTTTTAGCTGCTTGCCTAGCTGGCTCTAGCCATTCCATAACAAATTTTGTGACATAATCTTCGTTTACATTATCAAATTGTGTTTTTGATATTGCCTCGTTATGTTTAATTTCAGCTGCTTTGTTAGCATTATAGTTACGATATAGTATTTGCCCTAGCGCTTCAGGCGATAAATTAGGTGATGCATTACTAAATAAAGATTGAGCTAATTGCAGATTTTGCTGAGTATTGTTTGTATTAGATTGTAGGTTAACATTAATTGATGGTGAAACTTTATTAGTTAACTGTTTAATAAGCATATCTGCTAATCCAAACCCTTTACCCGCTGCTTGCTGTGTAATTTGTTGGTCAAACATTGAAGTAAATAGTTGTGTAGCAGACTGGCTAAATAAACCACTTTCAGGTACAGCTTTTCGCATACTTTGCATCATCATATTAATAAATAATGACTCAAACTGCTGAGCAACTTGCTTAATACCTTCAGCAGAGCCATTAACTACATTTCGCTTTAATTGATTAATATCCGAAAAATCATAAGCGAAGCGATTCAAAGATTGTCCAATTTTATTATTCATAAAGTCTTTTTTTAGATAGTTTCTAAGGAAGCATGTAAACAACCAGCTGTTTTTAGCGCTTCAAGTATTGACATTAATTCTGTAGGATTAGCACCTAATACATTTAGCGAATTAATAACATGATTTAAATCAGCACTAGAGGATATATTGTGTAAAGCCCCTCCTTCTTGCGCAACGCTAACTTGATTATCTGGTGTAACGGTTGTTGTGCCGCCTGCTAATGGGGTATTTGGTTGACTTACCTTTAATTTGTTATTTACCACAACAGATAAATTACCATGTGCAACCGCACAATTATCTAATTTAACCTTTTGGTTCATAACTACAACACCGGTTCTAGTATTTATAACGACTTTTGCTGAAACTGGCGTAGCACTAATTTCAAGATTTTGTATTCGTGAAAGCAGTTGTACTCGTGCACTACTTTCTTTTGGCATATGTAATGCTATCGTTGTACCATCTAACGCTACTGCAGTATTTTTTTGTAACCTATTAATTGCATCAGATATTTTTAAGGCTCGAGTAAAATCAAATTGATTAAGATGTAAATGGATAACATTTTGTTCATCTAAACGGGTTGCAAGCTCTCGTTCTATGGTTGCACCATTAGGTATAGTTGCCCCTGCAGTTTGGTTCACACTTACACTGCTACCTTTACTACTTGCACCCATTCCACCTACAAAAAGGTTACCTTGCGCAATAGCATATACTTGATTATCGACACCTTTTAGTGGTGTCATAATCAATGTACCTCCACGCAAGCTTTTTGCATTACCGAGCGAGGATACCACCACATCAATTTGTTGTCCTACTCGAGAATAAGAAGGTAATTTAGCCGTAACCATAACAGCTGCAACATTTTTTAATTGCATATTGCTCCCAGACGGTACGGTAATACCTAATTGAGATAACATATTAGTAATACTTTGAATGGTAAAAGGTGTTTGTGATGTTTGATCACCTGTACCATCAAGACCAACAACAATACCATATCCAACTAAGGCATTTTCTCTTACACCTTGAATGGTGACTAAATCGCGGATACGTTCAGCATGGCTCGCTGGTATCACTAATACCATCATAACGACAAAATAAACAAAAATACGCAATTTTTTTAACATAATGATACTCGTTAAAAAGGGGAAAGATTTAAAAATAGGCGCTGTAACCAACCCATCGTTTGGGCTTCATCAATGTATCCATTACCAACATACTCAATTCGAGCGTCAGCAACTTGCGTTGAGATAACAGTGTTATTTCCACTAATTGTTCTTGGATTAACTACCCCAAAAAAACGGATAAACTCGGTACCTTGATTAATCGCAATCTGTTTTTCACCAATCACTTTTAGATTACCATTGATCATGACATCTTGAACCGTGACGGTGATTGTGCCACTAAAGGTATTTTTAGCGTTAGCCCCGCCTGATCCCTTAAAATCATTATTTCCAGACATTTCAGTACTAGCTTTACCTCGACCGACTAACCCATCAAGAAATTTAGGTATCGTTTTTACCCCTAGATCCACCGAACCATTTCGTCCTGCATTAATCGATGAACTTTTACTAGCACTGACATTTTCTTGTAAAACAATGGTTAATACATCGCCAACATTACGCGGGCGACGATCTTCAAACATTGGTTGGTAACCATAGCTACTAGGCTGAGCAGCTTGATAAATTGAACCTGTCGTATTTACATTGTCTGGCAATTTGGGGACAACACTTGTTTCACCTTCAACTAAAGGCTTTTTAGGCAATTGTGCACAGCCACTGATAAAAAATGCTATTAAAATATAAAAATATCTCATTACCTTTAGCATATTGTTAACTTTACAGTTGATTTAAACGTTGTAGCATTTGATCAGAGGTTGATATCGCTTTGCTATTAATTTCGTAAGCACGTTGAACTTGAATCATATTCACTAGTTCTTCAGCAACATTAACATTAGACGTTTCGGTATAGCCTTGATATAAAAGCCCTGCGCCGTTTAATCCTGGCGTATTTTCCGTTGGCGCACCTGAACTTTCGGTTTCTAAGTAAAGATTTTCCCCCATACTTTCAAGTCCAGCATCATTAATGAAAGTATGTAAAGTTAGTTGCCCAACTTGGACCTGTGTTGATTGATTAGCTAATGTCACATTTACTACACCATCGCGCGCTACCGTCATTTTGATTGCATTGGACGGAATACTAATTGTTGGTTGAATTTCGTATCCTGCTGCAGTCACCAATTGACCATTTTGATTGACTTGAAAAGCACCGCTACGAGTATAAGCTTGTGTACCATCGGGTAATAAAACTTGGAAAAAACCTTGCCCATTAATAGCAATATCACTGCTGTTATCGGTTGCCTCTAAATTACCCTGGCTATGAATTCGTTCTGTCGCAACTGGACGAACTCCTGTACCAATCTGTAGCCCAGAAGGTAATGTTGTTTGCTCAGATGATTGTGCTCCTGGTTGGCGAACAGTTTGGTATAATAAGTCTTCAAACACCGCTCTTTGCTTTTTAAAACCATTGGTACTAACATTGGCTAAATTATTGGAAATAATATCCATATTCATTTGTTGTGCCGTTAAGCCTGTTTTGGCAATCCATAATGATTTAATCATTGTTATTCCTGTCTAATGTATTGATAAATTTAAGTTATAGATAAAATTTGGTTTGCTTTTTGTGCATTTTCATCAGCAGTAATAATTTCTTTCATCTGCATTTCAAACTGGCGAGCATGACTAATTAAATCAACCATAGCCGTAACAGGGTTCACATTACTCCCTTCTAATACACCTGACATAAGCTTAGCTTTTGGATTGTCTGGCATATTCTCACCACGTTCATTACGTGTTTCTTCCGTTAGTCGAAAAAAACCATCATCACCACGTATAATTTCATTATGCTCAAGATGAACTTTCTTTATTTTACCTACTTGAGCAATGGTCGTGGGTTTATCACCTGCACCTAATGCGGAAAGTGTTCCATCACTACTAATACTGATTTGAGATCGTTGAGGCACAGTCAAAACACCGTTATCACCAATTAATGGATTACCTTGTATGTTAAGAGTACCATTTTCGTCAATTTGAATTGCACCATTTCGCGTATAAGCTTCGCTACCATCGGCTAATTGTACTGCTAACCAGTGATCCTCAGTTAAAGCAACATCCAAGTTTCGACCAGTGTAATTAAATGCCCCCATCGTTGAATCAAAAGTAGGAGTTGTTGCTGTTACCATGGTTCGTGTAGGTGTATCATTCCCCACAACAGGAACTGCTTTCATCGTCGTTAATTGTGCACGAAACCCCACTGTGGATACATTAGCTAAGTTATTAGTAGTAATTGATTGCCGATTTAATGTCTGGCTAGCTGCTGACATTGCTGTATAAATAACACGATCCATAAATAACCTTTAAATTAACGCAAATTGACTAATGTATTTAGAATTTGATCCTGCGTTTTAATTGTTTGTGAATTAGACTGGTAATTGCGCTGAGCAACAATCATATTCACTAATTCCTGACTCATATCAACATTTGACGACTCTAGTGCACCGCTCACTAACGAACCAAATGTACCAGAATTTGCTCTGCCCAATACCTCGCCTCCAGAATTAATGGTTGATCGCCAGTTATTGTTTCCAGCAGGCTCTAGCCCATTAACATTAGCAAAATCAGCCATTGCTATCTGACCTAATAACATTGTTTGTTGGTTAGAATAGACACCATAAATAGAACCATCATCATTAATGCTATACCCAACCAAATCTCCTGGAGCATATCCATTTACAACAGGGTTTTTAATACTACCCAATTCTTTACCCATATTTTGTTGAGAACTTTTGGCTAATGATAAAGTAAAGCTATTATCAGCAGATCCATTTATCCCATTAATATTGATGGTCATTTCGGGATCACTAATCAATTTACCAGAAGAATCAAATTCCATTTCTCCCGCTTTTTGCAAACTTCCATTAGGATCACTGCTATCAAGATAATGAACATCCCATTGATTATCAGCGGTTTTAACGTAAAAGAGCTGAATATTGCGTTGATTACCAAGCGAATCATAAGTAGTAATAGTCGTAGAATAATTAAATGTATCAGCATCAAGCGCATTGACAGGTTGTTTTGCCGGAACTTTACTATTGGAATTTAAGTTTGTTTGCAAAGAAGCCTTGGTTGTCGCTGATGCATTTAGCATTTCTTGCGAAATTTTTAATGTATCTGGAGCTGCACCTTGCTGCACTTGAGGTGGTGTTCCAGTTGCAAGATAGCCAGTCAAATAAAGACCATCAGCAGAAATAATATTTCGTTCGGAATCTAATTGAAACTGTCCATTGCGGGTATAATAGGCTTGCCCATTACTATCCACTAAACGGAAAAATCCATTGCCAGAAATAGCCACATCTAAACTATTGTTGGTTGTTGTAGCTATCCCATCATTAAAGTTTTGCATAATCGCAGCCACTTTAACCCCCATACCAACTTTTGAGCCAGCATAGATATCAGCAAATGAGATACTAGCACTCTTAAATCCTACTGTTGCTGAATTGGCAATATTATTCCCAATAACATCTAATTGCTTTGATGCAGCATTCATACCACTCACTGCTTGAGAAAATCCCATCTGAACTTTATCTCCTTTAAAGAATTTGACGTACTTCGTCAATACTAATTGAACCAAGTATTCCTAAATCAAGTAATACTTTATTATTAACTTTACTATTGATAACACCATATACTACTGAATAAGATAATGATGTTGATGATACTTTTTTCCCGTCATAACTTGCATTAACTGAAAAAGTATAACTACCATCTAGTGCATTCGTCCCATCATTTAGCACACCATCCCAAGTGAAAGAACTAACGCCTGCTGGAATTGCGCCTAAATCAACTTCACGAACTACATTGCCATTTTCATCTTGAATAGTAATAATTACTGAGTCAGCTTCATGTACCAGCTCAAAACCAAATGGTGTGGTAACGGTTTCTTCTTTTGAGTCTGAACTTTCAGATTCTGAGGTTGCAACTAAAATTTTATTGCCAGGAACCATCACTCCCTTGCCAATCATATTACTGGCATTGACTGATAAACTATCATCAATCTGACCAGAAACCATTCCTAACGTTGTATTAAGACGTTCTATACCTGCTAAAGTATTGATTTGAGCAAGCTGTGATGTTAGCTGACTATTATCCATTGGGTTAGTTGGATCTTGGTTCTTCATTTGTGCAATTAATAACGTTAAGAAATTATCTTGTAATTCTTTACTTGAGTTACCATCAGATGCCGTTTTTTGTGTCGTTTGAGGTTTTGTTATCCCCGATGATTCTGAAACAAGAACATTAGCTATACCCATCAACCACTCCTTTTTATTGCCCTAATGCCAGTGTTTTTAACATTAAATTTTTGGCGGTATTAATTACTTCTATATTTGCTTGATAACTTCGTGATGCCGAAATGGTATTAACCATTTCGGCAACTACATCAACATTAGGTTTTTGAATATATCCTTTAGCATCGGCCAATGGATGATTAGGTTCATAAACCAAATTCATCGGTGAAGGATCTTCAATAACTTGCGACACTTTAACCCCTGCAATTGGGTTAAGTTCACCATTATCATCCACTTGAAAAACAACCTGCTTAGCTCGATAAGCTTTGCCTGAAGTACTAGTAATACTGTCTGCGTTAGCTAAATTACTAGCACTTACATTCATTCGTTGTGTTTGTGCCAATAATGCCGAGCCTGAAATTGCAAAAATAGAAAAACTCATCATGATTATCCTTGCTGTAATACCGCCATAATATTTTTAAATTTTTCACCTAAAAACGTTAAATTACTTTGGTAGTGAATACTATTATCAATAAAAGCTGTACGTTCTTGATCCATCTCGACCGTATTACCATCTGCCGCAGCCTGATAAGGTATACGATAAAGTACATCATGATTTGTCATGATTGGTGCTTTTATCTGAATATGATGATTTGAAGTGATATTAAGTCCAACGTTATTAATCTTATTCTGATTGTTAAGTGCTTTGCTTAGCTCAGCATTAAAATCAATATCTCGAGCCTGATAGTTAGGCGTATCGCTATTTGCAATATTTGCAGCTAATATATTTTGTCGTATTTCACGTATATTTAATGCTTGCTGATGAAAATTAACCCATGTATCTAATTTATCAAACATAAAATCATCCCATTTTTTTGATAATTAGAATTTTAAGCGAATAAAAAAAAAGTTATTGCGCAAATAACGATAAAAATTGCCCTTATTTCAAGATTCATTTCTTTCAATCATAAAGTAAAATCAGCTTATGAATAATTTAGAATAAATAAGCATGATTAAAATCGCAAAATTGATACTCGCTATTTTTATACTATTTAGTTGGAATAATGTTTTAGCAAATTCGCTTGATAAACAGATTAACAATTTAATATCACAGCAATTTGGTCATAAAGCGGACGACATTTTAATTACTTATCTTACTGCTAAACCGCAATTAAATTGTAAGACTCCAACACTCTCTTTATTAAATAAAAAAAAACAGTGGGGCAACATGACTATCAGTGCCCAATGCAATAATAAAAAAAAATTTATCCAGATTAATGTTGCTGTCAAAGGGAACTATATTGTAGCTAAACAAGCAATAAGTGCAGGGACGCTAATCAACGAAGATTATATACAGATACAATCAGGTTGGTTGGATAAACTACCTTCGACTGTTATTTTGGATGGAGTTGACGCAATTAATCATATAGCTTTACGAAATATTAATTTGGGTGAACCAATAAAAACAACAATGCTTCAAAAAAATTGGCAGGTGAAAGCAGGACAAATAATTAAAGTAATAATAAATGGAGAAGGTTATGAGATAACAACTAATGGTAAAACACTTAACAATGCTATATTAAACGATAAAATAAAAGTTAAACTAAATTCTGATAAAATTGTTGAAGGCACGTTAACTCACCAAGGTGTAATAATTTCCAATAAATAATATTAATGATTTTTTTATTATTGCCGATAATAGAATTATACAAATCACTTAAATCTTAAATTTGATTAAAGGTATTTTATGACTATAGATGCGACTAAATCCGTTACAGCCATAACAGGGCTAGTAAGCCGCGATGTAATTAACGAACAACAAAATACTCACAATGCATCTGTACAAACTAAAAACAGTACTAATGTAAGTACTAACGTGAGTATAAATCAAAATTCAATACACCTTTTACATTCAACCAACAAAGATATCGACGTAGAAAAAATTGAAAAAATAAAACAGTCCATATCCAACGGAACATTGGTTATTGATACACATAAAATTGCAGATAAATTAATTAAACAATTACTAGAAGATTTTTAAAAATAAGACAGAATTATAAGGATAAAAAATGTTAGCACTTAATGACATCCTAAATAAAATAGCAGAGATGTTACAAACAATTTCAGAAACTCTACAATCAGAGCAAAAAATATTAATTGAAAATAGTTCAACAAACCAGTTAAGTGAAACTATTAACAAAAAAAGCCAATTACTAATTCAACTAAAGCTACTGGATGAAGAACGCATAAAACTAAGTGAACAATTTAATATTCAACCGCCCTATAAAGAAAATCCTACAATCGAAGCTCTTTGGCTATCAATTACTGATACAACAAAATTATTAGCAGATATAAATCGTGATAATGGGCTAATCATTCAAAACCGCATGAATCTAACCCAGCAATCAATCAACTATCTTAAAAGTATTAAAAGTCCTGCTGTTTATACTAATAGTGGCTATCAACAAACTGAAATTATTTCGTCAAAACGAGCCAAAGTTTAAAAAATTAATATTTATTGACGGTAAACGCCATAAATACCCCCTAAAATGCCCTCTTATTAAGCCAACAACCCAGTAGCAATTAGTTCATACTGTTAGTATTGTAAATCTTTATTAAACTATAGCGTTTTATTTAACTTCATCATGGCTGACGATAGTGATCTAGATAAAAGCGAACACCCCACCGATAGCAAAATAAAAAAAGCTAGAGAAAAAGGGCAGATCCCTCGTTCTCGTGAATTAACTTCGTTATTAATTTTGTTAATAGGTATTATTTTATTTGGATTAATGGGATCACACTTAGTTAACCAGTTAACTACGATCATTAAAACAGCAATGAAGTTTTCGTATAAAATAGAGGATGATAAGTTAATCGTCTTCAATTTAGTTAACTTATTAACCGATGGTTTTTGGGCAATTGTACCCATTTTTTTTGGTCTAGTTATCGTTGCTATATTTGCACCACTTTGTGTTGGCGGTTTACTATTTAGCCTGCAATCAATTAAGCCTAATTTTCAAAAACTAAATCCGATATCTGGATTTGGTAGAATATTTAGTATTAGAGTTTTTTCTGAATTACTAAAAAGCATACTTAAAGTTATTTTTATTTCTATAGCTTCAACATTGTTTGTAATGCACCATTTCCCTTACATGCTTTCGTTACCCAATATGCATTTAAATAGCGCATTAACTAAAGCAATACAGCTAGTGATTCTTTGTGGAATTTTTAGTGTTATATCTTTAATACCCATGGTTGGTTTTGATATTTTCTATCAAATATGGAGTAATTTAAAGAAACTGAAAATGTCAAAACAAGAAATTAAAGATGAATTTAAAGAACAAGAGGGAAACCCACAAATCAAAGGGCGTATTCGTCAAATGCAACAGACTATTGCTAGACGCCGTATGATGAAAGATGTACCTAAAGCCAATGTGATTATTACTAACCCAACGCATTATGCCGTCGCTCTGCAATATGATGAAAAAACAATGATTGCTCCAAAATTATTAGCGAAAGGAACAAATAAAATTGCGTTACGCATCAAAGAAATTGCTAATGAACATAATATCCCCCAGTTAGAAGCTCCACCGCTTGCCCGTGCTTTATACCGTCATGGTGAAATAGGCGAAACAATACCAACCGAATTATATACCGCGGTTGCCCAAATTCTAGCGTGGGTTTATCAATTGAAACATTGGTATAAATATGGTGGCGATAAACCAATAGCGCCAAATAATTTACCCATACCTGAGTCATTATCCGTAAATAAATAAAGGTAATAACTAGTCTTATGATTAAATCTAAACTACTTAATTTATTATCAACCAATACATTAAAAAATGGGCATTATCAAGTCTTAGCTGGACCATTGCTAATTTTATTGATTCTTTCGATGATGGTATTACCACTACCTGCATTTATTTTGGATCTGTTTTTTACTTTTAATATTACATTATCAATTATCATCTTGATAGTAGCATTGTTTACTAAAAGAGTGCTTGATTTTGCAGCATTCCCGACCGTTTTATTATTTGCAACTTTATTAAGATTATCGTTAAACGTTGCTTCTACGCGGGTCGTTTTATTAAAAGGTCACACCGGTAGTGCTGCTGCTGGGCGGGTTATTGAAGCTTTTGGACACTTTTTAGTTGGTGGTAATTTTGCTATTGGTATTGTGGTATTTATCATTTTAGTCATTATCAACTTTATGGTCATCACCAAAGGAGCAGGTAGAATAGCTGAAGTGGGTGCACGCTTTGCGTTAGATGGTATGCCCGGAAAACAAATGGCTATTGATGCCGATCTGAATGCGGGTTTAATTGGTGAAGATGAAGCTAAAGCCCGTCGAGCCGAAGTTTCTCAAGAAGCCGATTTTTATGGGTCAATGGATGGTGCCAGTAAATTTGTACGTGGTGATGCGATTGCGGGATTATTAATAATGGGCATAACCATTATTGGGGGGTTATTAGTTGGAGTTGTTCAACACGGTATGGCTTTTTCTGATGCTAGCGAAACCTATGTTTTACTAACTATTGGCGATGGTTTGGTAGCACAAATACCATCACTCATTATTTCAACCGCAGCAGGCGTTATTGTTACTCGAGTCACATCACAAGATAACATCAGTGATCAAATGATTACACAGCTTTTTAATAATCCACAAGTATTGATTTTAACAGCTGTCGTCATTGGTTTACTTGGACTAATTCCGGGTATGCCAAATTTAGTTTTTCTACTCTTTACTGTTATTTTATTAATCATATCTTGGTGGCTAACTAAACAGAAAAAGACAGAACAAAAAGTGGCACCCAAACAAGCTAATGTACAAGCAACCACGCCAGCTAATATAGAAGCAACATGGTCAGATGTTAATATTGAAGATATATTGGCAATGGAAGTTGGTTATGGGTTAATTCCCATGGTAGATCAAACACAAAATGGTGAGTTGTTAGGGCGAATTCGTAGTTTACGCAAAAAATTTGCTCAAACACTGGGTTTTTTACCACCTCAAGTTCATATAAGAGATAATCTTTCATTAGCACCTTATCAATATAAGATATTTATAAAAGGTGGTGAAATTGGCAAAGGTGAAATTGTTAATAATAAATGGTTAGCGATCAATCCCGGTAATGTAACTGAAACCATTGAGGGCATTCCAACAACCGAACCTGCCTTTGGATTACCAGCGATATGGATAGATGAAAGTAATAAAGAAAATGCACAAATATTGGGGTATACCGTTGTTGATACAAGCACCATGATTGCTACTCATTTTAATCATTTATTACAGCAATTTGCTAGCGACTTATTAGGACGTTTAGAAACTCAAGAACTGCTCGACAGAATAAAACAAGATATGCCGAAATTAGTGGAGGACTTTATTCCTGGTGTTGTTACACTAACCACATTTCATAAAATATTGCAAAACTTGATCGCTGAAAAAGTGTCAATCCGTGATATGCGTACCATTATTGAAACCATCTGTGAGTACGCACCAACCCAAAATGATGCTTATCAGCTACTAAGTATGGTAAGAATTGCTTTAGGAAGAGTCATCACACAACAATGGTTTCCTGGATCTGAGCCAATCAATGTAATAGGATTAAATATCAATTTAGAACGTTTGTTATTACAAGCGCTCCAAAATACTAGCAATGTTGAACCAGGGCTAGCCGAACACATTGTCGAGCAAATTAAACAAGCCATTCACCAACAAGAAGCTATCGGTGCACCACCAGTGTTATTAGTGAACCATGCATTAAGACCTATGCTTTCACAATTTTTAAGGCCTAACTTTCCTCAATTAGTGGTATTGTCAAATTTAGAAATCACCGATAATCGA
This sequence comes from Gilliamella sp. Occ4-3, assembly GCF_001690675.1. Lineage (NCBI taxonomy): Bacteria > Pseudomonadati > Pseudomonadota > Gammaproteobacteria > Orbales > Orbaceae > Gilliamella > Gilliamella sp. Occ4-3. Next base: position 50,424 of record NZ_LZHR01000055.1, on the reverse strand, counting down.
GAGATAAAAATGAGCACGCAAATTGGCGCAGAATAGTTACTTTATAATACTAATAATGAAGTGTTTCAGTTAATAAAAACTAGAAACACTCATTTCTAAACCGCCTATACGGCGGTAAACAATTTTATGATAGTTAAAGTATCAAAATAGGTGTTTCTAAATATTGGCCTCGGCGACCTAAGGACTAGGAAATAAGGACTAAGGTCTGAGGTCCGAGACGCAAACAACATAAAAGCTGCCCATTGAGCTGCCCGTCCCAATATCGCCATAGGCCGAGTCCACAACGTACATGAAGGAAGTATTCTTATCATTTTCATCCTCGCTCGACAAGTGGTAGTTGAAGCCAAAGTCGGCACCTTTGTAGAAGTCCACGACGCCCCACTCGGAAAAAAAGCCGGCATCAATATGACGCATGTAATTATTATATGGCGAAGATGGGCTAGCACCTACAGCAGGAGGAAGAAGACCTCCGTTAACATTAACCGCGTTGGTTAAATCTCTGACCCTTGGCATATGGTAGCCTATATTATGACACCATTTTAACATATCATAATAAAAGCTCCTATCACCCCGATGGATGAACCACTGCTTCAACACAAATCCATATTTTACTACCTCAACGCCATATGTATCTCTACCCACTAACTCAAACGTTTGCGGTAACCTTGGCTTAACTACACTAGGTTTAGGATTGTCCCATCGATATCTTGCCACTGGACCTGTTAACTTAACACGTGCTACCCACTCTTTACAATCCTCATAAGGAATCCAACTGTCACAAACTACATCATTTGTCACTGTTGCTGTAATTCCCTCATGCGTGACCGGTTCCCATGTCAAGTCTCTCACATCTATTCCTGTTATAAGTAAATCAAAATATAAATTATGCGCTCCTGTAGTCGGGAAATTTAAATTGTATGATTCAGGATTGATTGATTGAACTAAAAAGCCCTTCTTAGGATTCCATATGTCAGCTGGGCCTGCGTATTTATCTTTACCCAAAATTAGATTCGGTCTTACATAATTGATAACTGGCTGCGACAGTTGTAGCATTATTGCATCACTACGATTACCCGTTCGAACCTTTTTGCCATTCGCCTGTACATTCCATAAAGAAGACAATAATAACAATACCAATACTAACGGAACTTTTCGGAATAATTTTGATAATAATTTGAGAAATAACTTTGAAGATATAAACGTGGCGGGGTTAAAAATCCAACTAGTGTGTTTATCTGATAAATTTAAGACATAGGTTTGCCATGTCTGGTGTCTGGTGTCTGGTGTCTAAAATGATAATGCATTACGGTTCACCTGTCAAGTAAATTAATGATTTATTTTAATTTTTATGTTTATTTGATTGTTTAATAAACTATTCCTTTAAGGTGTTAAAGTATAGCCATTTTAAAAAAACTTGGCTAGTTTTTTATGCAATTTTTTAATTAGAATACGGTGTTAGGTTTTGTAAGCCTTAACTTTTGTGAATATCATGAATATTGGTGATAATTTCTAAACCAAGGAATTAGTGAATTACCTAACAACCAATGAACATATAATCCTTACCATGTTATGGGATGTATTACGCCCATAAAATCGTTCAGGTAGAGTATTGATTTTATTTAATTTTTTATTTTTATTAAAATCAACCAGTTATACAGAAATTTCTATTTTTATACAAAAAAGACCACCTACTCGATATTGAAGTGTCTACTATTGATGCACGTTTAACTTTACATTTTCTAAACTGCCTATACGGCATTGAAGGGTCTCCTAATCTTGATCCTCTAACTACCCTTTTTCTAAACTGCCTATACGGCATTGAAGTTGTTGGCAATGACAAAGGAAGAATATCGTGATTTCTAAACTGCCTATACGGCATTGAAGGATATGCAAGAGTCGTTAAAAATAAACGAACATTTCTAAACTGCCTATACGGCATTGAAGTGGCGTCATTTTTATTTTTGCTGATAGAGCTTTTTCTAAACTGCCTATACGGCATTGAAGGCACAATAGCGTGTTCGTCGTCAACTGGATTTTTTCTAAACTGCCTATACGGCATTGAAGAATAATGTCTATATAAAAAACTTAGGTAACGTTTTCTAAACTGCCTATACGGCATTGGAGTAGAATTTTATCTCAATAGGACCTTATTGTAAAAGAGCATACTGCACTTTTCCCAATTTTTACCCTTTTTTTGAGTCTATTTTAATATCAATAATAATCAATATGTTAAAATTATCCCCAAAAAAAGGGTTAATGATTTAAAAATCAGGAACAGTGGCTGTTTGGCTTAATCCATAGCTATTAAATGTGCCTTGCACTGGCTCTGGGCATTTTTCTTGTTTTAACCACAAAATAAATCTTTGACCTGTACTTTTACTATTCAAATGAAGATGTGGGTATTGCAAATGAACGCTTCCCCATTTTTCAACCATTTTATTTTTCACTTCAGGTGTCCATTTACCTTGTGCTGTTAATCTTTTTTCGGCACGTCTTAACGCACTCTGACCTTTAGGATTAACACGACTCAAATGCAAATAGCCTTTTATCGTTGCCGGTACTGTTGTGATAGGCATCAATAAAGCATAATCACTTATCGATGATTTTTGCTGTATATCTGCTTTAAGTTTTTGCAATTCCTGCTCGGTACCAAATAGGCGAATCACTCCGCCTAATGTTCGGTGCACATTGTAACAAGGAAAACTAATTGCGATATTTCCTTGTTGATTAACCAAGATTTGGTGAAGTGACTGCATGACTTGATTAATCACGTCCACCTCGGTTATCTCAATTTGCGAAATAGCTCGCAGCTCTAAATAGTGTGAGTGCATATAATTTACTCCTTGCCACTAGCACCAAAAACACCACCACGAATTAATACCGCAATCACATAATGTTGTTGCTCAAGCAATGGTTTTTCACCTTTTAATACCCAATTATCAAATAAGGTATAAAAGTCTAATTTCTGTTTTGGTTGTCGGAAAGCATGCCCCATTGATGTCACCGAGCCATACGGTTCTATTGCTATTGGGAATTGAGCATTATCGTCATACCAAGTATCGATAGTTCGAATTGCATTGCTGATTTTTTGTGAATGCATGGCGGCTTGTTTGTTCTTCTCATACAATACTTTACTTTTAGTTTTGCCAGTATCTAGAATTAATTCTTGTGACGGGTAGACTTCTTGACCTAAGCCCATTTTCAGTTTGGCTTCAACGTTAAAAATCACAAACTCTTTACCACATAATCCTGCTTCAATCAGTGTAGCAAGATCATTCACCGATTTATCATCATAATCAAATGAGTTTAGTTGATATTGTTTAACATCACTGACTTCAATCATTGGTTTTTTTTCATCTTTTCGAGTAATCGAAAGGCTAATTTGCTCTGCTGCCATACGGTTACGCCATAACCAACGGCCACTTAAGATATTAATAGCATAACGCTTAGCTAGTGCTGTCAATCCTTGCGTTTGAATATAACCCTGCGTTGTTTTTTCTAGTTCTTTTTGATATTCGATATCATTACATACTGATGGTTTACCTAAAAATGGCAACACTTTACAGCTCCATGTAACTACCAAAGTATCTTTATCGGCATCTAACGAAGCGACATCTACCGTTTGTAAATTTGGTTTTTGTATTTCAGCATCTAATTTGGTTGGATCGTTTGCCACTGCATTTTTAAGACGATTTGAAATAGTGCCTCGAACTGATTTTTCAGTAACTACAACAGGGGATAATTTATTGGTATCCGTACTACTTTGCTGTGCAAAAATTGCATCTGAAATATCAAAACTACGTTCAAAAGCAAGTACGCTTGCCGTTGTCATTTTATCTTTACTCATAATGTATTCCTTAATCTATAATTTTCTAAATTTACTTAATTAGTTTCTTGATTGATAATATAAATTTCTGCATCATTAGATTGCAATTCACTGCATTTATAACGCCAAAAAGCCTGTGATAAACTCTTTTTCAAGCGTAAAGGAAAGACCCATTTACCAAGCCCATAAATACACTCCACAAATTGCGTGGCATGCTCATTACTGCGCGCATGTTCAACCTTACCTGCTGAAAATAACGGTGAAATAGCTTGATAGCCCAAATGTAAAGGGACAAGCCAACCACGACCTTGCTTAACCGATGTGGTTTGCCAGTGATCTTTTTCTTGTGGATGATGATGCAATATCGCTGTCTCAATCAAGGCATCAAGCGCTGTAGCATTAGGATCTTGTTGCTGTAATTCAGCAGTAATATCTTGCAAATCTTGTGGTGCTTCAACTAAAACAAATGCTGGTAACAAAGCTTTAATTAAATCATCATGAGATTTAAAGGCAGGGAATAATTCTACCGATTCAATAGATTCTACATATCCACCAGCTATACGTTGCTGGTATAACTTATTCTTCATCTGTGTAATAAATTCTTCTTTATCTTCAGATTTATTCAAACAAGACCGAGACCGCACTTTTACTTCTACAACTAATGAAACATCCAGATGAACTCGCCCTTCTTCAATAATTGAACGAGTACTACCATTTTTAGCTAGTGGATTACGTGTTAATCGAAAAGTATAATCCGCATAGTTGTTTGGTCGATAAACTTGTACATCACATTCATGACATGCAATTAACACGCCATCTAAGTAAATAGGATTTTCTGATTCAATTTTACGACTTAAAGCATGAATAGCGCCTAAAAACCCCGAAATAGCTGGGAATCCATACGTTAATGGGCTAGAAATCGCATTGGCATTATGGATTTTGACATGATCAAATAATAAATAATAACGTAATGATGCCATTAAAATATCCCCTCCCTTTTACGTTGACTTGCTTTTACCGCTGCATTAAATTCACGGCGCCATTCGCTAAATTCAGGATCAGCAAATTGTTGTTTAAAATTTTTAAATTTTTCTTTTAAGGCATTTTGAATCCAAGTTGCAAAACGCTTTTCTAAACTTTGTTGCCAATCGCCTTGTTCATACAGCTTTTTAAATTCCTCTTCATTCTCTAATTGGGCTCGCTGTGGATCAAGCCAAAGTTTTTCATTAAAATTAAGTGAATAATCACGACTCCAACCGGCTGGTTGAGTAGTTTGAATATAACGAGCAAACTTAAGTAGTAATGATAAAATCACCGCAAGAGCATCTTTACGATCATCTCGTTCTTCTACAATATTTTTTGGCGATTCAACCATATCAAATAGTAGTTTAAAACCAAATCGGCAGAAATATTGCAATGTATGATTGAAAATAGTTTCTTGCTGTTTAGAAATCGATGGGAATTGAGATTTTTGAAATATAGGAGGCATAGATGGTAATAAAAAATTACGCCCCATTTGACTACCAATAAGTTGGCTTGCATTTTGAGCATTACTGCCACCTAGTTTAACAACGGCTAAATCATGAAAAGAAAAATAGGGCTGATGCTCAACATTCTTTTTTTTACGTAATTCTCGTGCATTTTTATTTTCTTCCGAAAATCTGGTTTGTATCTTTTGATAAACTAAATGGCATAAAGCACTAGGATGTAGTGGAATCAGTAAGCGGTAATTATTTTCATGCTGTGACAAATAAGTTTCTTCACTATTCGGCCAGAAAAATTGCTTATTAAGTTCTGAAGCCTGCGCATCACTCCAATTATCTCTAAGTAACTGCTGAAAATTTTCCAAATAAAGAGCAGATTTATTTTTATCATCAGATAAAGCTTCTTGAACAGCAGAGTGATTATTAATGATAAGCTGTAAAATTGTTATATCATTTTTAACGACTTGGTTTAAAAGCCCAAATATATCTAAAGCCGCAGCGCCACTGGCATCAAAAGGCAAAGAGTTCACTGTAGCAGATGATACTAAATTATTCAGATTATTAGGCTTTATCTGTGTATTGTAATTTGCATTACAAGCCTTTGAGCTTGGGTGAATCCCTTTTGAGAGGTGCGTTGCAATAATAAGCCATGAAATACGACGAATAGCTGCATCTTCCATCCACGCTTCAAATTCAAATCGCTTGGCTAATTCATCTAATTTTTGCTGAGCTTCATTCACTGCGACCTGATCACCTAGCTTTTTTGCTTTTTCTAGCTTAGACGTTTCAGTTTTATAATTACTATTATTGGCAAGCCGTTGTTGCAGAAAATCTAAAATTACTTTTCTTATATCTTGCCAAGATATGTTATTCATTGACCTTCCTTATTTATCTTAAATTTTAATATAATTAGAATAAAATAATCTTTGCTAAAAATCAAGCAAATAATACAAAAAATAACCTAAAAATAAAACACAAAAAAGAAAGAAACAAAGAAAAAATAATACTTAACAGGAGTATTATATAAAAGCAAAAAAGATAATTTAAAAAAAATCAATGCTATAAATAAAACCAGCTAATTTACACTGTCCGAGATTAACACTTTTATAGACCGCTTATTCAGCGGTAAAATTCACTTCAAAGAAAAGTAAATACTTAACATTTCTCAGCAACCTATTCGGCTGTCAAAGCTCAGTATAAAAGAATTACCTCACTTTTACTAGCAACCATTATTCACCTGACGATATTTTGTCAAAAAGTTTCAGGTAACTATGTGTTTCAGTATAAAAACTGATATTCTTTTATCCTTTCTTTTCATAAAATCCTAAATCAGGATGAAAATACCAACTGCTATTACGATATAAGCTTACGCTACAAAATTCATTCGCTAATCGATATGGCGTTTTATTTGGGAAATATTCGGTTATTTTTGCTATGGCTTGCCCGACACTATTAACTAGCCACGGTTGAATATTAGGATTATCAAATGACCAATTTTTATATTCAATTATACTATTTTGTGTATCTTCGCAGCGCTCATCTGGTGTTTGCCATGCGATATCTGCATAGCTAAATTGATAATCGCCATCGTCGTCGAGTTGGCAAATATATTCATCTTGTGTCTTATCATTTCCTCTAAATGGCGAAATCGCCTGTAAATGCACACAATGGTGATGAGCTAAGCCTTGTTGCCAATAGCTGGTCACATAATTACTTTTACGGGCATTAATTGCAAAAAGATCTGCCATGACCTTATGTTCTAATTCAGCTAGCGTTAGCCCATCTTCAGGGCAGGACTTAATACGTGGAACCGCATCAATATTAACTAACTGATAAGCTGGAATTAGTTCATTTGTTTTATGGGTTTTCAGCAAGAATAATGGCTTTTCTTCAAAACCTGGTTTAGTAAAACAGGCTTTATCCGTACGATACTTAGATTCAATCGCTTTTAAATTCGAGCCTAATATGGCCACATTGGCCTTTTGTGCAATTTTTTGTGGTCGGTGACGCCATACTCGCCCTACTAACTGAATAATAGAGCGCATGGATGATGGTTCGACAATCGCCCAATCATAATCGTGATCACGCCCGACTTCGGTGACTGGTGTGCCAATCACAATAAAGATATGATTTTCTTTCTTGCTACCTTTTATAGCTTGACAAATTTCAGGTTGGTTAAATAGTGCCTGTTCATCACTGCGATTTAAAATTCTATCAAGTTTTTCTTCTAATTGGCTACGCAATAACAGCAGTTGTCGAGCATGATAAACCACGATATGAAAAGCAGTATCACTAGGTAACTTCTTTTGTTCGTAAATTTGTTCGGTAAGTGAAATAACATCTTCTGTATGGGCAAAACGCATTAAACCGATACTTACCTTTTTTTGTGATTTTTTATCAATTTGATGATGATCTTGGTGAAATTGATAAGCTTGATCTAATAGTTGTTTAGCTAGCACACCATAATTAATTTTTTGGTTTTCTGTTTTATTTTCTTGGTAATTTAGTAGATCTAAAATATGCCCTTTACGGCGGATTGCACTTTGTGCTAATTGATGAATGCGCATTGCTACAAATTGTTGATGGTGATCGCTAAACGTTTTAGTATCAGCAATTTGTGATATCGACTGTTCATATTCATCAAACCAACCACATATAATGGTATTATCGGCATATTGGTTATTTTGATTCCAAATTTTTCGCCCTGCTTGGTAAGCGTCAAATAATCCGGCAATTAAATCTGGCGTTAAGGTCGCCGATGACAGCAGTACTTTGCTCCCAAACAATCCAGCTAAATGGACTAAACGCGCTAGCGCTGGCAAGTCGTGTTGATCAAAATCATCTGGCTCATCTAAAATCAAATCTGAGGTTAACAATCTTAACGTGGGTGCAATATATTTACCGCCTCGGCTACATTCGCTAGCTTGAATAATATGGTCAATTGTACATGTCACAATAGGCGCATAAAGTAATTGCCGTGCTTTACTGTCTTCGATAATAGTACCTAATTCACTATCAGCAATACCACTTTCTGCTACATCAATATATTCATCAAGTAACGATTCGATAGATTCACTACCTTGGTTTTCTGATTTTTTTTGAGAATCGTTTTGTTCAATGTCTTCACTACTCAGTTCAAACAAGGTTTTTGTGGCACGCCCACCAACTAAAATCGCCAGATGTTTATCACTTAAGTGTAATCTTTCTCTTAATGCTTTACCTGTTTGCAACGTTAAAACACGTAATCCCAATGCAATAGTAAAACGCACGCCCCGTTTTGGATTTGAAAGCGCATACATAATCCGCCCATTGGCTAAGGTTTTACCACAGCCAGTCGATGCCATGTTAACACCAAAAAAGCCACATTCATCGGAGACGTTTTGATAACTTTTTGCTAAATCAAAAGCATGATTTTGCCACTGGAAGCGTTCGACAGTTGTATGTTCAGTAAAATATTTGTGTTGATTAATTGTAGGGAGTTGGGTAGTAATTTTAGTTAATAAGTTAGCAAAACTCTCTGAATATTCAGCAACACCTAACAAATGTTCATCCAAATACTGCTTAGTTTGCTTGCCTTCTTCACCTAGATAGGTGTTGGCAATTAGTGTTTGTTGGTAATTATTCTTTTTAGCTATAGGTGGCAAACTGGAATAATTGTAATCAGCCGTCATCAAACATAAGCGCGAAATATGTAATAAAAAAGGATCTACTTGGCTTAACTGTATTAATGATTCTTGATTTAAACCTGCTGTAGCATATTCATTTAGTTTGTGTAGCCACAGTTTACTATTTGTTACACTATCTTGAAGTTCCCAGAAATTTTCAGGTGCAGGATACTGACTAAAATTGTTTTTAACCCATCCTTCAACTGCAGTTAGATTTTCATAAAAGCTATCTATCGTTAACTTAGAAATATCAAAATCATCATTTTGCATACCTTTAAAATCTTTTGGTTCTACGAGTACAAAAAATGGCATTCTATGATGCGAAACTATAAGCCAAGCAATCCATTGTGCTAATATTGGTAATATTGTGAGATCATTATATTCAATTTTGGTTAATTCTTTATGCCAATCTAGGTTTTGATTTTGAAATTCAGTAAAATTTGCTAAGCGCTCCAATACAGCTTGATTGGTAGTACAGCCTTGAATCATCAATAAAAATAGTTGTAATGAAATCCATTCATGACGATAAGGATCAGCAGCAACAAGACCTTTATTTAATTTATCTTGAAAGCCAACTGTTGCTTTGCCAAGGTCATGTAGTAATGCAGAAATAGCCGTAATTAATTGAATGTCTTTTAGATCAGAAGAATGAATCATATCCATGATAATAACTAATTAAATTGATTGAAATATAGCAAATAAATTAACATTATTCTGTATCAAAAACGAGCATTTTATTGTTTATTAAGAACAATTTCATGATTTCTAAGTTATTATATTGTGGATGGAATTTTTAAAGACGAGTGATACTCGTCTTTATCTTTGTGATTAGCAATAAAGTTGCTGTAATGGCGTTACAGTTTGTGCCGGATCGTAATCTAGCGCTGCAGTTGTAGCATAAGCAGCATTCATCGTGGTATCGTAATGTACCTTATATTGAATGGCACTTCGACGTAATACTTTTGAGGCTTCAATAGCTGCTCGCCCAGAGGTGGTATTAAGAATATAGCTATATTCGCCATTTTTTATATGGTCATGGATATTTGGTCGCCCTTCGTTTTCTTTTTTTACGACTTGGCATGGTATATTTGCTTGTTGTAATACCTTTGCCGTGCCAATAGTTGCATCAATACTAAACCCATGAGTAATTAACCGTTTAGCTACCTCTAACAGCCTTGTTTTATCCTGATCGCGAACCGATAATAATGCTTTCCCTGATTTTTTCATATTGGATAAACTACCTAGCTGAGCTTTAGCAAAGGCTTCAGCAAAGGTTTTACCAATTCCCATTACTTCACCTGTTGAGCGCATTTCAGGACCTAATATTGGGTCGACACCACTGAATTTATTAAACGGTAATACCACTTCTTTTACCGAATAATAAGGAGGAATCACCTCTTTAGTCACATTTTGCTTGGCAAGTGATTGCCCCGTCATCACACGAGCCGCTATTTTCGCCAGTGGTAAACCCGTTGCTTTTGAGACAAAAGGTACAGTACGAGCTGCACGAGGATTGATTTCGATCAAATAAATTTGATTATCTTTCACCGCAAATTGCCCATTCATTAAACCTTTTACATTGAGTTCAAGTGCTAATTGTTTGGCTTGTTGTCGTAGTTTGTCTAAAATATCTGCAGTTAATGTGTGTGTTGGTAGTGAGCAAGCGGAATCACCAGAGTGAATGCCTGCTTGTTCAATATGTTCCATAATGCCACCAATCAGGATTTGCTCACCATCAGCAATTACATCAATATCAACTTCAATTGCATCATCTAAAAAGTGATCAAGTAAGACTGGTGCATTATTTGATTCGCTTACCGCTGTTTTAAAATAACGCCTTAAATCTTGTTCATTATAGACAATTTCCATTGCTCGACCTCCTAATACATAAGAAGGTCTAACCACTAATGGATAACCTATTTTTTCTGCTTCAATGACAGCCTCGTTAATATCGGTCACTGTGGCGTTGACAGGTTGTTTTAATTTCAGTTTATCGACGACTTCTTGAAAGCGTTTACGATCTTCGGCTTTATCTATAGCATCAGGTGAGGTACCAATAATTGGTAGCCCTGCTGCTTCAAGCGCACGAGCAAGTTTTAGCGGTGTTTGCCCACCGTATTGCACAATAACACCATTTGGCTTTTCAACATGTGCAATTTCAAGCACATCTTCAAGCGTGACAGATTCAAAATAGAGGCGGTCAGAAGTATCGTAATCGGTTGAAACCGTTTCGGGATTACAGTTAACCATAATGGTCTCATAACCATCCTCACGCAGTGCCAATGCCGCATGTACACAGCAATAATCAAACTCAATACCTTGTCCGATCCGATTAGGACCACCACCAAGGATCATAATTTTTTTACGGCTAAATTGAGGATTAGCTTCACACTCTTGCTCATAGGTTGAATAAAGATAAGCGGTATCTGTTGCAAATTCAGCCGCACAGGTATCAACACGTTTATAAACAGGGTGAATTTGATATTGATGACGTAAATCGCGAACAGCTTGTTCTGTGGTATTAAGCAGTTTGGCGATGCGTAAATCAGAAAAACCTTTACGTTTTAATTGCCACAATGTTTCTTGATCAAGCTGTGCAAGTGATTGTTCCTTTAGCTTATTTTCAAGGTTAACCAACTCTTCAATTTGTACTAAAAACCAACGATCAATATTGGTTAGTAAAAAGATATCTTCTAAGTTGAATCCTGCCCTAAAAGCATCAGCAATATACCAAATCCGATCAGCGCCCGCTTCTTGGAGCTCATAACGAATTTTGGTGATATTTTTTTCATCAGTATAATTATCAATTTTAGGATCAAATCCTGAAGCGCCAACTTCAAGCCCTCGCAACGCTTTTTGTATTGATTCTTGGAAGGTACGCCCAATGGCCATCACTTCACCAACTGATTTCATTTGTGTGGTTAAACGATCGTTACAACCAGCAAATTTTTCAAAATTAAAGCGTGGAATTTTGGTAACAACATAATCAATTGACGGTTCAAATGAAGCGGGGGTTTTTCCGCCTGTTATATCATTAGATAATTCATCAAGCGTATAACCGACAGCCAGTTTGGCGGCGATTTTCGCGATAGGAAAGCCCGTTGCTTTCGAAGCTAAGGCAGATGATCGTGACACCCGTGGATTCATCTCAATAACAATTAATCGCCCTGTCTTTGGATCAACCGAAAATTGTACATTGGAGCCACCAGTTTCAACACCAATTTCACGCAGTACCGCGATCGAAGCGTTACGCATGATTTGGTATTCTTTATCAGTCAAGGTTTGTGCCGGAGCCACCGTAATTGAATCACCAGTATGAATACCCATTGGATCGAAGTTTTCAATTGAACAAACAATAATGCAGTTATCATTTTTGTCTCGAACTACTTCCATTTCATATTCTTTCCAACCAATTAATGATTCATCAATAAGTAGTTCATTGGTTGGCGAAAGATCAAGTCCTCGAGTACAAATTTCGTCAAACTCTTCGGTATTATAAGCAATACCGCCACCAGTGCCCCCCATGGTAAATGATGGACGAATAATGCAAGGAAAACCAACTTGATCAAGAACGGCGTAAGCTTCTTTAAGTGAATGAGCAATCCCTGATCGAGCGGTATCAAGACCAATTTTTTTCATCGCCTCATCAAAGCGTTTTCGATCTTCGGCTTTATCGATAGCATCTGCTGTTGCACCTATCATTTCAACATTAAATTCTTTCAATACACCTTGTCTTTCAAGCTCTAATGCACAGTTTAACGCTGTTTGACCGCCCATGGTTGGTAAAATGGCGTCTGGCCTTTCTTGTTCAATAATCTTACGAACGCTTGTCCAATGAATGGGTTCAATATAAGTGGCATCAGCCATTTCAGGATCTGTCATGATAGTGGCTGGATTAGAGTTAACTAAAATAACACGATAACCTTCTTCACGCAGCGCTTTACAGGCTTGAGCACCAGAATAATCAAATTCACATGCTTGACCAATAACAATTGGGCCAGCACCAATAATTAGTATACTTTTTATATCTGTTCGCTTAGCCATGATTATTGCTCCTGCTTATAAATTTTAATTAACTCAATAAAGTGGTCAAAAAGCGATGCTGCATCATGAGGCCCAGGACTGGCTTCGGGATGACCTTGAAAACTAAAAGCCGGTTTTTGATTGTGATGAATGCCTTGTAATGAACCATCGAACAGTGATTTATGCGTCGCTCGTAAATGAGCTGGTAAGCTTGCTTCATCTACAGCGAAGCCGTGATTTTGTGCAGTGATCATTACCTTATTATTTTCTAGATCTTTAACAGGATGATTACCACCATGATGACCAAACTTCATTTTGATAGTTCTAGCACCACAAGCAAGCGCAAGAAGTTGATGACCTAAACAAATGCCAAAAATAGGAATATCTGTGTTTAAAAACTGCTTAATGGCATCAATCGCATAACTGCAAGGTGCAGGATCTCCTGGGCCATTAGATAAAAAGATCCCATCGGGCTTTAAAGCAAGGACTTGTTTTGCTGTCGTTTTTGCTGGTACAACGGTTAATTTACAACCACGCTCAACTAACATTCGCAAAATATTACGTTTTACACCAAAGTCGTAAGCAACAACATGATATGGTAATTGGCTTTCTGGTTTTGGAGCAGGCTGTTGCTGTTGCCTTGTCCACATGCCCTGTGACCAAATATAACTTGTCAAACAAGTCACTTCTTTAGCTAAATCAAGCCCACTTAATCCTTTAAAATTGATTGCCTGCTGTTTAGCTATTTCGGCTTTTTCAAGTAAGGCCGTTTTGTCCGTTGCTGTTATGATGACGCCATGCTGTGCACCTTTTTCACGCAAAATACGGGTTAAGCGCCGCGTATCAATATCCGAAATGGCAATAACATTATGTTTTTTTAAATAGCTAGAAAGACAGAGTTCACTTCGATAGTTGCTAGCTAATAATGGCAAATCACGAATAATCAAACCTTTTGCATAAACTTGGTTCGATTCGGCATCGGTATCATTCGTTCCTACATTACCAATGTGCGGGTAGGTTAATGTAACCAATTGCTCACAGTAAGACGGATCGGTAAGAATTTCTTGGTAACCTGTCATTGAGGTATTAAATACCACTTCCCCAACTGTTTGACCATCAGCACCAATTGATTTCCCAATAAATTGCGAACCATCTTGTAACATAAGGAGGGCATAAGTTTGCATGACTAAAAGATCCTTTGAATGAATTATCATGAATTTTGAATAAAAATTCAATTTTACCTAGCTACAAAGATACAATATTTGGTCATTTTATTACACTTTTTTGTACAAAAAAAGCAATATTATAAAAATTATTTTAATAATTAAGTCTAATTTTTGAGACTTACCTCAACATAAAGGTAAAATGTTAGGGTTATTATGATGTTTAACTTGAATTTGCATAATTATTCAAATAGAATCATTTACATCATTACGGTTATTAGGAGCTATATCATGCACGGTTTTTATCAGCGTCATTTTTTACGATTACTTGATTTTACCCCTACCGAAATCAATCAATTAATTAATCTTGCTATCGAATTAAAACAAGCCAAACAACAAGGGCAAGAACAACAACATTTGATTGGTAAAAATATTGCATTAATTTTTGAGAAAGACTCCACCCGTACACGTTGTGCTTTTGAGGTTGGTGCATTTGATCAAGGTGCAAATGTCACTTATTTAGGACCAAGTGGTAGTCAAATCGGTCATAAAGAATCAATTGCGGATACCGCACGCGTGCTGGGTCGAATGTATGACGGTATTGAGTATCGTGGTTATGGCCAAGAGATCGTTGAAACATTAGCCCAATATGCTGGTGTACCAGTATGGAATGGCCTAACGACCGAAGCACATCCAACCCAAATTTTAGCCGATTTTATGACAATGAAAGAGCATATAGGCAATCGCCCATTAAGTAGCATTAAATTTGCCTATTTAGGCGATGCCCGTAATAACATGGGAAATTCGTTAATGGAAGGTGCGGCTTTAATGGGAATGGAAATTCGTTTAGTTGCACCAAAGGTCTGTCATCCCGAAGCCGAACTCGTACAAAAGTGCCAAGATATAGCAAAAAATACGGGGGCAAAAATTATCTTAACCGAAGATGTTGCCAAAGGAGTTAAAGACGTCGACTTTTTATATACTGATGTATGGGTATCAATGGGTGAGCCTAAGGAAGTTTGGGATGAGCGTGTTAAATTATTAACACCTTATCAAGTGAATGAAAATGTTATTAAACTTACCAATAATCCAAATGTCAAATTCATGCACTGTTTACCCGCTTTTCATGATATGAACACTACCGTCGGTAAACAGATGGCAGCTCAATATGGTTTAACCAATGGACTTGAAGTGACTAATGATGTGTTTGAATCTGAACATAGTATTGTTTTTGATGAAGCCGAAAACAGGCTACATACCATTAAAGCGGTAATGGTTGCAACATTAGCCAAAGATGAATAATATTGCCATAATCGATACTTAAATGCTTAGCTAAAAAATTAGGCACTTTCTTTTTGCCGGCTTAATGTCGGCAAATTTTATTTAAAAGAATATTAGATTATGACAAAACAAGAACGAAATAAAGATTTTAAAAAATTCCTCAAGTTAACCAATCCCATTCATTTTTTAGCTGTAGGACTAGGTAGTGGTTTATCTCCAATTATGCCCGGAACAATGGGATCGTTAATGGCGATTCCACTTTGGCTATTATTTTATGGTTTACAACCAGCTTTATACTGGGTATTTATTTTAGTGACTTTTATTTTTGGTTGTTTTATTTGTCAAAAAACATCGGATGATACCCATACGCACGATTCAGGGCATATAGTATGGGATGAATTTGTTGGCATGTGGATCACCCTATTTTTTATTCCACAACTTTCTGTTATGTGGATTGCGATAGCCTTTGTAGCATTTAGGATTTTTGACATGGCAAAACCGTGGCCAATTCGTTGGTTTGATAAACGTATACCTGGCGGTTTTGGTATTATGGTGGATGATGTGATTGCAGCTATCTTTTCATCATTCACCGTTTATATCATGACATTGGTTATTTAAGATGTAATCTTATACTAAAACGCATACTTTCCTGAAAGTTTTTTACAAAAATAGATTAAAACATCTTTTGCGACCATCCTAACTTAGTCGAAAGATTATTAAAATAATCATAATCTTTGGTATGAATTAAATTAAATTCATATAAAGATCGGCGAATAATCACATCTTGCGTTGGTTTGACCGGTAAAATAATTTGGCTATCACAGGCAATATTTAAATCAAGCGCAGTAGTTGGAAATTTAAGATGAATTGGGTTATTGCCTTTGATAACCAAAGGTCTAACTGCTAACGAATGCGGAAACATTGGCGTAATAATTAATGCATCTAAATGAGGCGCTAAAATAGGACCTCCAGCCGATAACGAGTAAGCGGTAGAGCCTGTTGGCGTTGCAATAATTAACCCATCAGCTCGCTGTGAAAACGCATTACGTTCATTAATGTAAACATCATAGTCAATCATATGCGCTACAGTGTTAGGAGTGACGACAATTTCGTTTACGGCGAAACTCGAATTAATCAAATTACCATTATCATAAATGGAAACTTCTAATAAGAAACGAGGATCCTCCTCATATTCACCGGCAATAACAGGACTTAATTGTTCAATTACTTGTTCATGCGAGATATCCGTTAAGAAACCGAGATTACCTCGATTAACACCAATCACTTTGATTTTATAGTGTGACAAGTACCTAGCTGAACGTAGCATATTTCCATCACCACCCACAACAATGGCTAGGTCAGCTTGTTCACCAATTGCTTCTAACGAAGCGTAATGGCTAACTGGAAATTGAATATGATCCGCTAAGCGATCTTCAACTAGCACATGAATACCAAGACTAACAAGCCAATCATAAAGCACTTGATGAGTTTCGATTGCCTCTAATTTACGAGGAAGTCCAATGAGACCAATGCATTTAAAAGGTGTATTCATAAAATATCCTTGTTATTCTTTTATATAAACGATATGTATTTTTTCGTCACAGGTCAAAAAATTACATATCAATTTACTGATAAGCTTGTAATCATAAAAATTGTCCCCATAATAACCGTAATTCACTAAGTTTTCGACTACATTATTTGGAGTACCTTATGACAGAGCAAGATAAAAATATGTCAGAAAATGAAACTAACATTGACACACCAGCTGAAGAAACAACAGAGCAAGAAGCTCCAGTGCAACCAAGTCTAGAAGAGCAATTAAACGCAAAAGATGCACGTATTGTAGAGCTAGAGCAAGCATTACAGTTAGCTAAAAAAAATGAAAGCGAAGCCATGATTCGTGCGCGAGCTGAAATTGATAATGTTCGTAAACGTGTTGAACAAGATGTTGATAAAGCTCGTAAATTTGCGCTAGAAAAATTTTCTAATGAATTATTACCCGTTATTGATAATTTAGAACGAGCTTTAGAATCTACAGATAAAACCAACCCTGAGCATAAAGCTACTGTTGAAGGGTTAGAACTGACATTAAAATCATTCCTAGATACTGTCAAAAAATTTGGTATTGAAGTGATTAATACTGAAGATTCACAACTAAATCCTGATGTGCACCAAGCAATTAGTATGGTTGAATCACCAGAACATCAATCAGGTCAAATAGTAAATACCATCCAAAAAGGCTATACCTTAAATGGCCGGTTAATTCGTCCTGCGATGGTAATTGTTGCTAAATAGTTATCTTTAGATAGGTTAACCGCCAATCACTGTGGCGGTTAATTTTATTGATTCCGTTGCTCCTCACGAGCAAGTTTCTTCATTTTTTGTTCAATTCGTTGACGTTTTAATGGTGAAAGGTAATCAACAAAGAGTTTACCTTTTAAATGATCCATTTCGTGTTGGATACAGATAGCAAGTAACTCATCGGCATCAATTTCGTAAGGATTGCCATGGCGATCTAGAGCTTTAATTTTGATTTTTTCTGCTCTTGGCACAAATCCACGACAATCAGGAACCGATAAGCACCCTTCCTCAATACCCGTTTCACCTTCTTGGCTTATCACTTCAGGATTGATGATCACATAAACTTGGCTTTTATCTTCTGATACATCAATAACAATAATTTGTTCATGTACATCAACTTGGGTTGCTGCAAGCCCAATACCGTTTTCGTCGTACATGGTTTCGATCATGTTATCAATGATCGTTTGTAGCTCAGGGGTGAACTTGGTAACAGGCTTAGCAACTTTGCGAAGTCGCTCATCAGGAAAACGTAATACCGGTAAAATAGCCATAAATTCTTCGATCTACTCCTCAAATTTCGGGTTTATTCAAATTATTGCTCATTGTAAACATTTATCATACTGATGAATAGCCCTTGTTGGCTATTGGTAGCATTTATCTTATCAATTCAAGATATCTAAATCATTTAAAACGAGTGCGGAAAGATTATGATGAGTAAATATGAATTCTTATTAAGAATTTCAATGGTTGGATATGGAAAACAAAATATTTTTGAAAAAATTGGACAGTTTTTTGCTAACGGTTTACCAAGTAGCATACAAAATGTGCCTTGTTTGTTAAATAAACTAGGATTGTCGGATGTTCAAATAGTGCGTTTTTATGAAACATCATATCTTCATTTAGAGCCAATACTTCAATGGTTAGAATCACCCCACCCACAAAAACACCTTATTGCTTATTGTGATAACGATTATCCTTTATTACTTAAACAAATTTGTTCTCCGCCTTTATTGTTGTTTATTTTAGGTAATCGACAGTTATTACATTCACCTCAATTAGCTATGGTTGGAAGTCGTGAATTTAGTGAATATGGAGCACAGTGGGGACGATATTTTGCTAGTGAATTAGCTATTAATGGTTTAACAATTACCAGCGGTTTAGCGCTTGGATTAGATGCTATTTGCCATCGTGGCGCACTTGAAGTATCGGGTCATACCATCGCAGTGTTAGGCAGCGGTTTAGCAAAAATTGCACCGAGATCAAATTTAAACTTAGCCAATGATATTTTGGAGCAAGGTGGGGCTATTGTGTCCGAATTTTTTCCATTTGAAAAAGCCAGATCCGTCTATTTTCCTCGTCGGAACCGAATTATTAGCGGGTTAAGTTTAGGAACTTTCGTGGTTGAAGCTTCAGAAAAAAGCGGCTCGTTAATTACTGCGCGTTATGCACTTGAACAAAATCGAGATGTATTTGCCTTACCAGGTGATATTAACAATGAAAACTGTAGTGGAACTCACTATTTAATTAAACAAGGCGCTTATTTAGTTTCTAAACCAGTTGATATTTTAGAGCATTATTATAGTTATTTATCAGTAGTAAATAGCTCGTGTAATCAGCTTAAAGAAGAACAGAATAATTCTATTTTGTATCCTGAAATTTTTGCTGTGATTCATCATCAACCTATCCCTGTTGATATTATTGCTCAACAAGTAAATATGTCGATTTCAGAAGTGAGCGTCAAATTATTAGATATGGAACTAGAAGGTTTAATAAAGACGGTAACAGGTGGTTATATTCGTAATCGAGTGATTTAAAATTAAAGATTTTTTTGTCAAAAAGTTTCCGGTAATTATACGTTTAAGTATAAAAACCGCCGATAAGTACCAGCGGTTCACACTATTTTTTATTTATCTTCAATTTCAAGAGCAATTTCAGATAGGATGATACCTGTGTTATCAGCATAGACAAAATCACCTGAGAAGAAAGTCACTCCACCAAAATTAACACGAATATCAATTTCACCAATGCCTTGATCTTCAGCACCAACAGGAATAGCAGCTAGAGCTTGAATGCCAATATCGGCTTCAGCTAGATAATCAACTTGGCGAACAGCACCATAAACAATAATTCCTTCCCATTGATTTTGAACAGCAATATCTACTAGCTCTGCATCAATTAGCGCTCGACGAACAGAGCCTCCCCCATCAATAACAAGGATTTTTCCTGAGCCGTCTGATTGTAAAATTTCGTATAGTAAGCCGTTATCTTCAAAACATTTAACTGTTACAGCTTGACCTGAAAACGATGCTACGCCACCAAAATTACTAAATATTGGTTCAACTACGTTAACATCTTCTGGGTAATAATCGCAAAGAATTGAAGTATCAAACTCCATTATCAAGTCTCCTTTTGCTGTGATATATAAGTTTATTTAGTATAACGCTAATACCAAGTAAAATGATATTAAAATTAAATAAACGTGAACTAGCTCAAAATAATCCCCAAACAATAAAGTAAATTAGTCAATAAAGCAAGTTTGACCATCTGTAATAATAAAGGTACCCCTTCTTTGTGCGTATTAAATTGAAAAACCATATAAATATGCTTAATAAATAACGGTAATGTTAATATAAACAAACCGCTCCAGATTGTTTGTAATTTATTGTATGCAAATAAACTTAGCGAACAAAATGCTATGAGTAATAGCAATAAATGATAATATCGCCCCATACATTTACCAATCATTACCACTAAAGTACGCTTATTACTTTTTCGATCTAGTTCTATATCACGAAGGTTATTGATATTAAGCACAGCAACGGATAACAAACCACAGCCTAAAGAAGGTAAAATAATGGATAAAGAGAATACCTTAGTTTGCAAGTAGAAACTACCCATGACGCCAATCAAACCAAAAAAAGTAAGTACTGATAGATCGCCAAATCCAATATAGCCGTAAGGTTTTTTACCCATGGTATAAGTTATTGCGGCAACAATAGATAATAATCCTAATAATATAAAAATAAATAATTCATAAATATTATTACAAGCAAATATAAGCAAAATCAGCCCAAATAAAATACATAAAAAAATATTAATCCATAGCGCTATTTTTAGCTGCTTAAGTGTAATTAAGCCTAATTGTATACCTCGATTATGGGCAGTAAGATTGTTTTGATCGCTACCTTTAATTTCATCTCCGTAATCATTGGCTAGATTAGAAAGAATTTGTAACAATGATGCTGTAATTAATGAAAACAGTAGTATCCAAAAACTAAATTGATGTTGCCAATAAGCTAGTGCATTACCTACTAATATCGCAGAAAGAGAAAGAGGTATGGTTTTTAACCGTAAACTAATAATCCATGGGTAAAATTTATTGTACATTCAAAGCGTTATTATTTTTAGTGAAAACTATAAATCATAATAACAGGAATACTGAATCAATTCACTGTGTTAGTAATAAAAAGCTCCTTCAGTAAAACTCAGATTATTTTCCGTATATGCACTTTACCCATATTTATCATTTAGCTACGCATTTTTAAATATCGAAACGTTTTCATTTTTCTAAATATACTTCTAACTTTTCCTTCTCGTAAGGCTGATATGAAAATACCTAACGAGCTATATATTACTCCTAGTAAAAGTATCATAAATATATTTAGCCAGTTATCTGATAAGCTTAACCCCATTTGATTCACTCCTGCAATCATATTGGTTGCCCAAGTTGAAGGTAGAGAATAAGAAACACATTGCACCCATAATGGCATTGCATCAATAGGCCAAATGGTTCCTGAAAGATAGAAAACAGGTGTGGTTAAAAATGCTAATGTAAGATATATCATCTCAGTACGGCGTAAACATTCTGTTAGTAATTTGCTCAAACCTAGCGCCCCAAGCAATAATGGAAATGTCATGATTAATATTTCGGGAATGCTAGCTAATTGCCGATAACCAAGTATCCAAGGCCATAAACCAAATAATACAATAGATAAAAATAACCAAATAGGTAATAACCCACATAAACTGCCAAAGACAACAATTTTAGGCGGTTTGCCTTGAGGTAGCGAATTTAAGGTGATATTAGTACGAGTTGAAGCAATTAAAAAAGAGTGTTGTAGCAACATGACTAACAAACCTGGAAAGGTAATGGCGGCAAAACTGATGCCTGCATTATAAAGTGGTTCGGTTTGACCTTTTATAGGTGATAAAATAATATTGATCTGTTTATCTGAAAATCCGTTATTACGCATTATTTTAGTATTATATTCAGTCAATATCTGCTGATATATCCCTTTTATATCAACTTGTATTAAACCATTAGCTAAACGACTTGAAGCATCACCATATGCAGGAATTGTAACTTCTTCACCATTTATTAGACGCTTTTCAAAATCTCTTGGAATTGTGATCACAGCAAAAAGTTTACGATTATTGATATCATCATAAGCCTGAAGAGAGCTTTCATAAATAATTGTATCAATTTTTGAACTTGTTTCTAATGAGCGGATTAAACCACGGCTTGTTGGAGTATGATCTTGATCAACAATTGCTATCGGTAAATTAGTGATAGTTCCATTAATATAAACAAGGCTCATTAATGATACTGACAATAGTAACAATAACCACATTGGTCGTCCTAACAGATAAAAGAATATTTTTATAAATGAAGACCAAAATATTTTAATCATCTAAATTTATCCTCTTACTGTGAATGTAAACGTCTTACTAGACGCTTTCTGACTAACACGGTAATAATAATTGGATAGATCATTAAAATTCCGCATGTTTTTAACACCGACAAATAACTAGAGTGACGCAAAAACAGATCGAACAGTTTATTTAGTGCATAAGTTAATGGTTCAAGTGAAGAGATAAATCTAGCAATCCATGGCATGGATAGTTCAGGTACAACAACACCAGAATAAGTTAATGCAAGTCCAACTAAAATACCTATATAAGTATAGGCATCAATAGGAGTTTTAGTAAAAGTGTATAGCAAAATACCAATGCTTTGTGCTGCAATAACATAGAAAAATACCACTATCATCATGGCAAACGGAGAACCTGATACACGCGCATTAGAAAACAAAACGAGCATAGCAATTTCAAAAATAAGCAGCATAGTAAACCAAATTGTATAAGGTGCTAATTTCCCTAAAACAAAAGGGTAGCTAGGACGAGTTCGCTTTGGCAACTGTGCTAGAATGTGAATTGTTGTGGTTACAACAAATAGCTGCAATAAATGCACTACTGCGGAAAATTGTTGGAAGTACATTGAGTTACCACTAGCATTAAATAAACCATCATAATTAAAGTTAACTTTTGCCAATGGGGGAACTGGCATGCCAATACTAGTAGCCATGGTGGTTCGATATTGGGTATTGATTGTTGTTATCAACCCAGAATAATCCATGATCGAATATAATCCAGCACTATAATATAACGCATTATAGTAAAGCATTGGTGTAGGTTGGCGACCTGATAATACATCCGCTTCAAAATTAGGTGGAATATAAAGTAGCGCATAAATTTTTGCTTTTTGCAGATCACGCTCAGCATCAAAAAGTTGGCTATCATAATTGATAAGATCTGCATGTGCTGCAGCATTAAGATTACGCACGAGTTCGCGTGATAAAGTACTCTTATCTTGATCAATATAACCTACTGGTAAATCATATAATACACCTCGATAAAAAATACTACTAATTAACACAAAGATAATTAGTGGCATAATCCACATTAACCAGTGAAAGGTAAATCGCCTAAAAATTTGTGGTATTTCGGCGTTAAACGCCTCTTTAAAACGATGCCAGAAATCTAACATTATTTGTCTAGCTTCCATAATGTGCTCATACCTGCACGTAAACCTTCAACAGGTGCAATAGGATAGAGTCTGACTTCAAAGGTTTTTAAATCAAAATCTCCTGTTGCTCTTGTTGCACGTTTAGTTGCATAATCGCCCATTGGTGCTATATAACGGATTTCGGCTTCAATTTCTTTGTGATTGAGTGCAGGTACTTCAAGTATAATATGATCGCCTTTGCGAATATTAGACATAATATCTTCACGCAAGTTAAATACAAAATAAGCTTGAGGCAATTGAATCACTGTTAACAATGGGCTGTTAGCATTAAACAATTCGCCGACTTCAGCAGGAATAGAACCAATTTCACCTGCTACTTGCGCTTTAACTTGTAAATCATCATATTGTATTTGTAGCTGTTTAAGTTGCTCTCCAGCTTCTTCCAATTTGGCAGCATAAATTTCACGTTGCTCAATGCGATCTCCATTTTTAGCTTGGTCTAAATTAGCTTGTGCTGATTGAACTTGTTGAAAAGCTGAGTCACGTGTTTTTAAAGCATTATCTAAGATAGATTGAGAAACATAGCCTTTGGCCGAAATAGCTTTGTTACGCTCATATTCTTTGGAAGCATTATCATATGTTACCTTTGCTTGCTCAAGAATTGCTTCATAATAACGAATGCTTTCTTCACGAGTTCCATGCTCCGAAAGTGCTAATTGAGCTTTTGCTTGGTCTCGCGCAGCTTCAGCCGCTTTGACTTGAGCTAAAAGCTCAGGGCTATCGAGAGTAATAAGAATATCACCAGGTTTAACGTCATCACCTCGATGAACATGAATAAATTGCACTCTACCTTTGGCTTTAGACGCAACGTTAACATTCGGTGCATCAACTTCACCTTGTAGGATAAACTGACTATTGTGTGAGCGAATTAAAATCGTCATTGATATTAAAATAACGATTAACGCAATAATAGTAAAAACTTTTTTGTTCATAAAATTTTGTATAGAGTGGTATTAAAGAGATAAGAAATAGAGAATTAAAATTATTATATACTTTGTAAAATAAGCATATGTAAAATTTACTCTCTCCCATTATACGAAAATTGCTTTATTTACGCAGAGCATATCAATTTAATTTAAAAATGAATTAATATCAATACTAAGTTATTATAGTGGTAACTGATTTTTTATATTTACTTAAAATAAATTTTATTAATTATAAAATAATACTTTAATAGGTTTTATTTATAAGTGATATTAGTCAAATGAAATAGATAAAAACCTACTTATTTAGTAAACTATTAAAAAATAAAAATTTAAGGTATTTAATATGGTTAAAATAATTATTATTGGTGGTGGCGCAGGAGGATTAGAATTAGCAACTGATCTTGGCGACAAATTAGGGAAGAATGATCAAGCTGAGGTTACACTAATAGATAAAAATACTTATCATATTTGGAAACCTTTATTACATGAAGTTGCTACCGGTATTCTAAATGAGCAAGCTGATAAAATTGATTATGCTGAACAAGGACAACAACACCATTTTCAATTTATTCAAGGCACGTTTACTAATCTTAATCGTGAAGAAAAGCATGTTATTATTGAGAATTCAAATAGTGAATCTATTTCTGTACCATATGATACATTAGTTGTGGCAATAGGAAGTACTTCAAACGATTTTGGCACACCAGGAGTTAAAGAACATTGTATCTTTTTAGATGACCAAAACGCTGCAATTCGTCTACGTGAAACACTGATTACAAAATTTGCTAGTTTTTGTTCAATTATTGATGAACATGAAACGACGACTGAAGATAAAATTCGTATTGCTATTGTTGGTGGTGGCGCAACAGGTGTTGAGTTAGCTTCTGAGTTACCTCATATGGTTGAAACATTTGGTAACTGTGGACGCAATAAAATGTGTTCTGATTTGCTTGATGTATCTATTATTGAAGCAACTGACCGTATTTTACCTGCTTTACCTGAAAAAACGG
Source organism: Gilliamella sp. Occ4-3 (assembly GCF_001690675.1). NCBI lineage: Bacteria > Pseudomonadati > Pseudomonadota > Gammaproteobacteria > Orbales > Orbaceae > Gilliamella > Gilliamella sp. Occ4-3. Next base: position 24,879 of record NZ_LZHR01000055.1, on the reverse strand, counting down.
CATTAAATATTACCGATACCCTTCAAAAACGTGGTATTCATGTATTAACAAAAACCATGATAACCAAGGCGGAAAGTGACGGCTTTTATCCAAAGGAAGGCGATATTATTAGCGCAGATATTATGATTTGGACTGCAGGCGTAAAAGCACCTGACTATTTAAAAGATATTGCGGGTTTAGAATCAAGCCGTTCGAATCAACTGGTGGTTAAACCAACATTACAAACAACGCGCGATGATAATATTTTTGTTATTGGTGACTGTGCTTATGCTATGCAAAACAGCGGGCGAGCCTCGCCAGCTACTGCACAAGCCGCACATCAAATGGCAAAAATATGTTATGAAAATATCATTAACATGTTAAATAATAAACCCATGAAATCATTTAATTATGTTGATAATGGAACGATTATTTCTCTCCATGATACAGCACAAGGTGTGGTTAAAATTGCTGGTAAAGGCGAAATGAAAGTTAAAGGGTTCTTTGCTTTAATGATCCATCGCTTGTTGTATCGCATGCATCAAGCAAGTCTGTTAGGTATTGTCAAAACAATTCGATTTGTTAAGGCTAGTAAAGAGATGTATAAAAATAAGTTTGCTTCTATTTTTACTCATCAAGACTAGTTTCCCATTTAGATAGCTACTTACAAATACTATTTTATAAGTAGCTATTTTATAATTTATAACATTATTTACAGGTAAGGGGGAATTTAATACGTTTTATTATATTATTTATACTGTCTGTCTTTAGTTAGCTTTTTAGTATTGCTAGTTATAAACCTCAAGATAGTGATTTTATTTTTCCATCCACACAATCAACAAAGCCTGGCTCTTGAACAAGCAACAAACTTTCCATACATTCATATGGTAATTATTTTTAATACAAATGGTAAGCCATATATTTTTGAAACGGCTAATAAAGTAATTTATACACCACTTACTAGTTGGGTTTTACGTGGTAAAATAGAAAATTACGTTATCACACGATTAAAAAATCACAATTTATCTAGGATGTGTTTATCTTTGATGGTAGTTTTTAAATGACATAGTGAACGTTATAATAATTTTGCCAAAAATAACCATAACTTAATTCATTATACCGTTAACAACGGTTAACAGATAAGCAGCGGGAAGGAAAACGCGACTGAAAATAATGAAAAGTACGAATCGAGTTTATAATAAAACAGAATATAGGGTGACATTTGAGGAAATACTGTTCCAAATAAGAACAGGTATTTCTTGGCGAAATTTACCGACTACATTTAGTGAATGTAATACAGTCTATAGACGTTTTAATTTATGATTTAGAAAAAAGCATATTAATGTATATTATCAAATAATTATTAAGTATAGCTGATATCGAATGGGTTTTACTTGATGATTATATTGTGCAAGCACATCAACATAGCTCAGGCGAATAACTCAACATTTAGAACAAATAGGAATTATGCCAGCATGTTATCGCTGATATTTATACTTTTGTGGCTACCAATGTATTGTTGATTAATATATAAACACAAAAGATCAGCAGTCTATAATTACAACTTAATTTTTACATGGTACACTTTGTGGCGTCATCTACAAGAAATCAATTTAGGTAATAATATGAAAAAACTAACTATACTGATATTGTTAATGTCATGGCCACTAGTATCTTTAGCCAAAGGACCTAATTGTTATACTTGGCCTATGAACATGACCATGGTTTGGATGAAAAATGAAAAGATATTAGATATCCAAGACTTGGATGAATCAAAAACCAAAATAATGCAATTGGCCTCAGAGAAAATAAAAAAAGATTTATATACGCAAATTTATCACTTTGTTTTTTATGATAAGAATGGTAATAGTTACGAAGTTATTACAAAAAGCCAAGCATCATACGAAGAATGTTCAATGAGTGGTGTGAATAAATATCTAATATCCAAAAGCCAAGTTCATCAATAGGTTATCTAATAATAGGTAAGTAAACTCGGTATTTTAGACTATTTTTAGTCAACGATATAGGTAAAAAAGAATAATTTAAGGTAATTATATGAAAAAGCTTTCTTTATTAATATTGTTAATATTATGTCCAATTCTATCCTTTGCTAAAGGACCAGATTGCCATAATCACGCTTTGAATAAGGCTAAAGAGTGGTTGAAAAGTAGTAATATAGTGGAGATTGAAAACTTGAATCAATCAAAATTGAGAATAACACTTTTAGCATCTGAACAGAAAAGTAAGGGTTTATATACACAAATTTACCACTTTGTTTTGTATGATAATCAAAATAAATCTTACGAAGTCATCACAAAAAGTGAAGATTCTGATAAAGAATGCTCAATAGGTAACGTTGATAATTATTTAGTAGCAAAACGCCAGGTTGATTATTTTGATTAATTAGTGAAATTCTAAAGATTTCAGACGTGTTTAACCAAGCTATATTATTGCTTTATCAATTAGTTAGCTAAATGAATACGGCAAGACAAAAAATTAAAGGTTGTAAAATGAAAAAAAATTTCTTAATTATTGGGCTAATAATGTGGCCTATAATCTCTTTTGCTAAAACACCTAATTGTGCAAATGCTTTCATGAATAATGCGGCTTGGTGGATGCAATATGATGGAGGAATCGTTGAGATGGCTGATTTAGATCCATCAAAAACAACAGTAACATTATTGGCATCAGAAAAAAAGAAAAATACAAATAATATGATAAAGAAAAAATATGTATATACCCAAATTTATCGCTTCGTTTTTTATGATGATAGTGGCAATAGCTATCAAGTTATAACAAAAGGTGATGCGGTAGAAATTAACAAAAATGATATTACTGAATTTTGTTCAGCAGGATTGAGCGACGTTTATTTTGTATCGAAAAATAATTTAAGTGTAGATAGTAAATAATTCGATTGATTAACTAATCTTTTTTAGCTTTAATTTGGATATAGAATGGGTACAACTCACAGGTTAAATGTTGGAAAGCCCTTTAGCAATCAACTTATCGGAAAGTTAAAAAAGGCTACTTGTAATACCAAATAGCCTTTTGTGTATGATAAAACATCAAAAAGCAAACTATTGACCCATGCGGCGAGTCAATTCGATAACGCGAATTTTTGCCAAAGCTTTTGATAATTCAGCAGATGCTTGTGCAAATGACATATCATCGCTTGGGTGATTAATATGTTCTTGTGCTTGTCTTACTGCTTCTTGTGCTCTTGCTTCATCTAAATCTTCACCACGAATTGCAGTATCTGCCAAGATAGTTACGATGTTAGGTTGTACTTCTAAGATGCCACCAGATAGATAGATAAACTCTTCTTCACCATCCGCTTTCACAATGCCGACCATGCCTGGTTTTATGGTTGTGAGTAAAGGGGTATGGCCAGGATAAATCCCAAGTTCACCTTCCTTACCTGTGACTCTGATTCGCTGAACATCACCCGAAAACAGGTGAGATTCAGCACTAACAACTTCTAATTGATAGGAAGTTAGTGCCATAATACGATCTCCATTAATACGATCTTCGTTCAATGAATCTCTTAGAGAGATTTTGCCTTCTCAATCGCTTCATCAATTGAACCAACCATATAGAATGCTTGTTCAGGAATATGGTCATAATCACCATTCATGATTCCTTTAAATGCACTGATCGTATCTTTTAAAGGTACATATTTTCCTGGTGAACCAGTAAATACTTCTGCAACAAAGAATGGTTGAGATAAGAAGCGCTGAATTTTACGTGCACGAGCAACGATCAATTTATCATCTTCAGATAACTCATCCATACCAAGAATAGCAATAATATCTTTTAATTCTTGATAACGTTGTAGAATTGATTGAACACCACGGGCACAATCATAGTGCTCTTGACCAACAACTAAAGGATCTAATTGACGACTAGTTGAATCTAATGGATCCACTGCCGGATAGATACCTAAAGAAGCAATTTGTCGACTTAATACGATTGTCGCATCTAAGTGAGCAAAGGTTGTTGCTGGTGATGGGTCAGTCAAGTCATCTGCTGGCACATACACCGCTTGGATTGAAGTAATCGAACCAGTCTTAGTTGAAGTAATACGTTCTTGTAGTAACCCCATTTCTTCAGCTAATGTTGGTTGATAACCTACTGCCGATGGCATACGACCTAATAACGCAGATACTTCAGTACCAGCTAAGGTATAACGATAAATATTATCGATGAATAATAAAACATCTTTACCTTCGTCACGGAATTTTTCAGCCATAGTCAAACCAGTTAACGCAACACGTAAACGGTTTCCTGGTGGCTCATTCATTTGGCCGTAAACTAATGATACTTTATCAAGTACGTTTGATTCTTTCATTTCGTGGTAAAAGTCATTACCTTCACGAGTACGTTCTCCCACACCAGTAAACACTGAGTAACCTGAGTGTTCAATAGCGATATTACGGATCAACTCCATCATATTAACGGTTTTACCTACACCAGCACCACCAAACAGACCAACTTTACCACCTTTAGCAAATGGACAAATTAGGTCGATAACTTTAATACCTGTTTCAAGTAATTCAGTTGAGTTTGCAAGCTCTTCATAGGTTGGGGCAGCACGGTGAATCGCCCAACGTTCTTCTTCACCAATAGGACCTGCTTTATCAACAGGATCACCAAGTACGTTCATAATACGACCTAGTGTTTTTGTACCCACAGGTACTTCAATGCCGTGACCAGTGTTTACTACGTCAAGTCCACGTCTTAAACCATCAGATGAACCCATTGCAATACAACATACAACGCCACCACCTAATTGTTGCTGAACTTCCAGAACTAATTTTTCAGTGCCTGTTTCCACTTCTAATGCATCATATACCTTTGGTACTGCATCTTCTGGGAATTCGACATCAACCACCGCACCGATGATCTGGACAATCTTTCCAGTAGCCATTTTTAATCCTCTACGTCTTTTTCTTAACTATAAGCCAATATTTAGCACTAACCTGAAACAGCGGCTGCACCGGATACAATATCAATTAATTCATTAGTGATAGCACCTTGGCGTGCCTTGTTATACACAATTTGTAACTCATTAATTAGGTTTGCTCCGTTATCCGTTGCCGCTTTCATGGCCACCATTCTTGCTGCTTGTTCACTCGCTAAATTATCAACCACTGCTTGATAAACTTGTGATTCAATATAGCGACGTAAAATCACGTCTAATAGTGATTTAGCATCAGGCTCATAAATATAATCCCATGATGAAGCTTTGAGTTTTTTATCTTCTGATGGTGGTAAAGGTAATAATTGCTGAATTGTCGGCTTTTGTGACATCGTATTAATAAATTTGTTTGTGACAATATATAATCTATCAATTTTACCGTTGTCATATGCCTCAAGCATTGTTTTTACCGGCCCAATTAAATCGGATAAATTTGGTTCATCGCCCAAATTAGTAGCTTGAGTTAAGATGTTCGCTTTCACTGACGAGAAAAACGAAACACCACGCGAACCAATTAAAGCAACATCAGCTTCAACACCTTTTTCCTGCCATGCTGACATATCAGCAATGACAGTTTTAAAAAGATTGATATTTAAACCACCACATAAACCACGATCGGTTGAAATGATAAGATAGCCAACTCGTTTTACATCTCTTTCTTCTAAATAAGGATGTTTGGTGCCTATCTGAGCTAACGCTAAATGTCCAATTACTTCACGAATCATTTCAGCATATGGTCGACTAGCAGCCATTCTATCTTGCGTCTTACGCATTTTAGAATTGGCAACCATTTCCATCGCTTTAGTGATTTTTTGCGTACTTTGGATACTGGCAATTTTTGTTCTAATCTCTTTTGCATTAGCCATTTTTTACCTCACCCTTACCATGTTTGAGTTGATTTAAAGCTTTCAAGTAATTCTTTTAGCTTAGTTTCAATCTCATCATTGTAATTACCTGTTTCATCAATTGATTTAACAAAATCGGCATATTGACTATGGGCATAAGCAAGTAGTGCTGTTTCAAATGGTAATACTTTAGCTAATTCTACATCTTCAAGATAACCACGTTCAGCGGCGTAAAGTACTATTGATTGTTCAGCAACAGTCATTGGCGAGTATTGCTTTTGTTTTAACAATTCTGTTACTTTTTCACCGTGACTTAATTGGTTTCTTGTTGCTTCATCTAAGTCTGATGCAAATTGAGAGAACGCAGCTAATTCACGATACTGTGCAAGCGCAGTACGAATACCACCTGATAATTTTTTCATTATCTTAGTTTGTGCAGCACCACCCACACGTGAAACCGAAATACCAGGGTTAACCGCAGGGCGGATACCTGAGTTAAATAGGCTAGTTTCAAGGAAAATCTGACCATCAGTAATCGAAATTACGTTAGTTGGTACGAATGCTGAAACGTCACCAGCCTGAGTTTCAATAATTGGTAATGCTGTTAATGAGCCTGTTTTTCCTTTAACTTCACCTTTAGTGTACTCTTCAACATAGGCTTCGTTGACTCGCGCTGCGCGTTCAAGTAAGCGAGAATGAAGATAAAATACATCACCAGGATAAGCTTCACGTCCAGGCGGACGACGAAGTAATAACGAAATTTGACGATAAGCAACAGCTTGTTTAGATAAATCATCATAAACAATTAATGCATCTTGACCACGATCGCGGAAGTATTCTCCCATTGCACAACCAGCATATGGCGCTAAGTATTGTAACGCAGCTGATTCAGACGCTGATGCCACAACCACAATTGTGTTTTTAAGTGCACCATGCTCTTCAAGTTTACGTACAACATTGGCAATAGTTGATTGTTTTTGACCAATGGCAACATAAATACATTTTACACCTGAGTCGCGTTGGTTGATGATTGCATCGACAGCAAGTGCTGTTTTACCTGTTTGACGGTCACCGATGATAAGTTCACGTTGACCTCGTCCAATTGGAATCATTGAGTCAACGGCTTTATAACCAGTTTGTAATGCTTGGTCAACGGATTTACGATCGATAACACCTGGTGCAACTACTTCTACTGGTGAAAAACCGTCATGTTGAAGTGAGCCTTTACCATCAATTGGTTCACCTAGTGTGTTAATAACGCGGCCTAATAAACCTTCACCAACTGGTACTTGTAAAATACGGCCAGTACATTGTACTTTCATACCTTCAGACAAGTCTTCGTATGGTCCCATGACTACCGCACCAACGGAGTCTCTTTCAAGGTTTAATGCCATTGCATATCGGCCACCTGGTAATGCAATCATTTCGCCTTGCATTACATCAGTTAATCCGTGGATTCGAAGGATACCATCACTTACAGATATGATAGTTCCTTCATTGTGAGCATCACTCACAATATTGAACTGAGCTATCCGCTCTTTAATTAGTTCACTTATTTCAGTTGAATTTAGCTGCATTATCAGTCCCCTTAAGACTGTAGAGCGTTATTTAAACGATTTAAACGCCCTCTGATACTACTATCAATAACCATATCGCCCGTACGAATAATAAAACCAGAAATGAGCGATTTATCTATATGACATTTTAGTTTTACTTTTCGTGATAAACGTTTTTCGACAGCGACAGAAATTTTATTAAGTTGCTCATTAGTTAGTTCACTAGCAGAAATTACATCAACATCTGCTTGCAATTCTCTATCTAAACAATATTGTTCAAACAAGGTTAACACTTCAGGAAGAAGTGATAATCGTTTGTTTTCAGCCATAATCTTAATAAAATTAGTACCAAACTCATCTAACACATCTTTACAAATGTTGATGAGTAAATTAGCCACCGAATCAGTTTTCATATCAGATGTTAAGACACTTCTTATTTGAGTATCTTTACTCACTTCAGATGTTAGCACTAACATTTTATGCCATGATTCGATGCTGTTATTTTCTATCGCAAATTCGAAAGCGGCTTTAGCATAAGGGCGAGCAATCGTAATTAAGTCAGCCATTGCTCTATTCTCCTTATAGTTCAGCTACGAGTTTATCAATGATGTCGCTATTTGCGGCTTCATTAACAGAACGTTCAATAATTTTTTCTGCACCAGCAATAGCGAGTGTAGCGACTTGTTGTTTAAGCTCTTCTCTTGCTCGTTTGCGTTCAGCTTCTACTTCGGCAAGTCCTTGAGCAACAATTCGTTCTTTTTCGCGAGAAGCTTCTTGCTTTGCTTCTTCAAGAATGATTGCTTTGCGTTTATTCGCTTGCTCAATAATTGCATTAGCCTCAACCTTAGCCTGTTGCATTATGTCAGATGTATTTGCTTTGGCTAATTCCAAATCTTTTTTTGCTGTTTCTGCTGAAGCAAGTCCTTCGGCTATCTCTTTTTGGCGTTTTTCAATCGCGCCAATAACAGGAGGCCAAACAAACTTCATACAGAACCAAACAAACAATACAAATGTAATTGCTTGGCCGAGGAGAGTTGCGTTCATATTCATGACACGATTCCTCTTAAATTTTTATTAACCTGCAACAGCAAAAATAACGTAAAGCGCAATACCTACACAGATCATTGGAATTGCATCAACTAGACCCATAACGATAAAGAATTGAGTACGTAACATAGGCATTAATTCTGGTTGACGAGCAGCACCTTCTAAAAATTTACCACCTAATAAACCAATACCAACTGCACCACCAATTGCAGCTAATCCCATCATAATGCCTGCGGCTACAAATAACATTTCCATTATATACTCCAGTTTATTAACAAAAAAATATTAAAATTAATGATCTTCCGTTGCCGACGCCATAGCTAAATAGACGATCGTCAACACCATAAAAATAAAAGCTTGTAACGTAATTATTAAAATATGGAAAATGGCCCATGGTAACGATAATACCCACTGTGACCACCAAGGTAATAATGCAGCTATTAAGATGAAGATAAGTTCACCTGCATACATATTTCCGAAAAGTCGAAGCCCTAAAGAAACAGGTTTCGCTAATAGGCTAACTAATTCAAGTACTAAATTGATAGGTGCAAATGCCCAGTGATTAAATGGATGCAAGGTATATTCTTTAACAAATCCTGAAATTCCTTTGTACTTGATTGAGTAAATGATGATAAGTGCAAACACACCTAAGGACATTGACATAGTAATGCTTACATCTGCGGTTGGTACAACTCGCAAGTGTGACAGACCTAAATACTGACCAGCATAAGGTAGAAAATCAACAGGGATAAGATCCATTAAATTCATCAAGAAAACCCAAATAAACACTGTTAATGCTAACGGCGCAATGAGTTTATTTTGACCACTAAACATATCCTTAACAGTATTATTGACAAATTCGAAAATCATTTCTACTGCACATTGCAGTTTACTTGGGACGCCACTAGTGGCTTTTCTTGCTACACGATGGAATATCCATAAAAAGATAACACCAAGTAAGATCGAAAAGAACAATGAGTCAAGATTTAAGGTCCAAAAACCAGAACCTACTTGCAAGTTCTCAAGATGATGCTTGATATAAGCTTGTGGTGAAGCTGGAGAGGAAACTGACATATAACCCTCTTAACCTATTTTTAAAAATAAAAAATATTGCTCATGTTTTCACTTGAAAGATATAAGCAATTGCTGTAATAATCTGAAGTTACTATTTTAAACCTAATTGCCTATAACAAGTCAACCTTTGATTAACAAAATTAAAATTTTAGACACTTTTTACTAATTTTACGTAAATGCACGCAACTTCTCTTACTATTCTAACCTCAATACAGCTCAATTAATGGCTTAATTAATGGGCATGATTGGGGGTATTTTTAAGCTTTAACTGCTGTAGCGATAGTTTCTGCTAGTTTTTGCACTTCAATTTCATTGCATCCTTCTACCATAACACGAATTAGCGGTTCGGTTCCTGATTTACGGATCAAAACTCGACCATTATGACCAAGCTGTTTTTCTGCTTGTTTAATTGCCGCTTTCACTTCATCACTATTTAGGGGGTCATTTTCACCTGAAAATCGAACATTAATTAATACTTGTGGTAACATTGTCATACCACTGCACAAGTCAGCCAATGACATATCATTACGAATCATTGCTGCTAATACTTGTAAGCCAGCAATAATACCATCACCAGTGGTGGTTTTATCTAATAATAAAACATGTCCCGAATTTTCGGCACCTAAGCGCCAATTTTTTTCGATTAGTTTTTCAAGTACATAACGATCACCAACTTTAGCACGAGCAAATGGGATACCGAGATTTTTAAGGGCAATTTCAAGCCCCATATTGCTCATTAATGTACCGACAACGCCACCTTTTAGTTGACCTTGTCTTAATGCTTCACGGGCAATGATATAGATAATTAAATCGCCGTCAATTTTTCGACCTTCGTGATCAACCATGATAATACGGTCACCATCGCCATCTAAGGCAAAACCTAAATTGGCTTTTTCATCAATAACTCGTTTAGCAAGCGCTTTTATGTCAGTTGCGCCACAGTTTTCATTGATGTTAACACCATCTGGCTCACAACCAATTTTTATTACTTGTGCTCCTAGTTCTCGTAATACTTTTGGTGCTATGTGATAGGTGGCACCATTAGCGCAATCGACAACAATTTTTAATCCAGACAAACTTAAATCATGGTCAAATGTGCTTTTACAAAATTCAATATAACGCCCTGCAGCGTCGGTAATACGGCTAGCTCGACCAAGTTGTTTGGATTCAACGCAATCGATCTCTTTTTCAAGTTCGGCTTCAATTTCTAGTTCGATTGTATCATCAAGCTTTTTCCCTTCGGTTGAAAAGAATTTAATACCATTGTCATAAAAAGGATTGTGCGAGGCAGAAATGACAACGCCAGCATCAGCACGAAAAGTGCGGGTTAAATAGGCAATTGCCGGGGTTGGCATTGGTCCTGTAAACGCAGCGGCAACACCAGCAGAAGCAAATCCCGCTTCTAGTGCTGATTCAAGCATGTAGCCTGAAATGCGGGTATCTTTACCGATTAATACTTTTTTAACACCATCTTTGGCTAGCACTCGCCCAGCAGCCCAGCCTAATTTAAGCGCAAAATCTGGTGTAATAGGATACTGGCCAACTTTACCGCGAATCCCATCTGTACCAAAATATTTTCGATTAGACATGATATTCCCTCACACTAACATTTATTATTTCTAACAACTATCTTTTGATAAAAAGTATATTTTAATTTGTGAAAAACTTTCAGGAAAGTATACTTTTTAATATAAAACTACTCTCGATTATCATTGGCAAATTTTAATAATCCTTGGCTCTCTTTAATAAAACGTTCGGCATAACTACCAAACCATTGAGTTACTTCGTTAAAACTTTTAATAAATTTAGTTTTGTCACGTTGTTCAATTAGTTTGACCATTTGCCCAAAGCGTTCATAGTAGCGTTTAATTAATTCAATATTATCATCTGACGCCATGATGATATCGGCATAAAGCTCAGGATCTTGAGCAAATAAGCGCCCAACCATCATCAATTCAAGGCGATAAATTGGCGAAGAAAGTGCGATCAATTGCTCTAAATCGGCCTGTTCTCGTTGCAAATTGACACCATATGAGAACGAAGTGAAATGGCGTAATGCTTGGATGAATGACATGCATTTGTCATGCTCCTTGGCATTAATCACACATAAATTGGCACCCCAAATACGCATTTGTTCAATTAGCCATTGGTATTTATCTGGATATCGTCCTTCACAATAAACAATAATTTGTTTGGCTAAATTTGGTACATCTGGACCAAACATTGGGTGTAAACCGACTACAGGCCCTTGATGTTTATCAAGCATTGCCTGGAGAGGCTTGGCTTTTATAGATGTAAAATCCGTTAAAATACAATCTTTGGGTAATGGTGGTAGTTGTTTAATGACTTCACAGGTTTTGTTAATAGGTACTGTCACGATAACAGCCACTGCATCAGTAACCACTTCGGCTGCTTGATGCATAGTTTTAGAACCTAATGTTTTAACCTGATAGCCAGATAGGGTAAATAAATGAGCAAACAATCGTCCCATTTGCCCATTACCACCAACAATCACTATTGATCCTTGACCACTATAGACTTTTTTAAAACCTTTATCATTTTCGCTAATATAAGACTCACGCATTAAACGACGTAAAATATCTTCTATTAAATTGGGAGATATGCCTACTTTTTCAGCTTCATGTCGCCTTTTAGCTAACATATCCGCTTCACGATTGGGATCATAAATCGGAATGCCATGTTTGCTTTTTACTTCGCCAACTTCGGCAACTAATGCTAATCGCTTTGTAATTAAAGATAAAATGGATTTATCAACTTCATCGATTTTATCGCGCAAGGCAAGTAATTCCGTAGACATATTTAGTGATTCCCTTTATCACAAATGGTGGTTTTTATTGTAATAGCTTAACAGTATAACGTATTTTTGTTACGATGCGTATTTAGTTTATAACATGGAATTAAATATAATAAATTTATTATGAAAGTTATCTCGTTTAATATTAATAGCCTTCGCGCTCGAATTCATCAATTATCAGCAATTATTGAGACACACCAACCAGATATTATTGGTTTACAAGAAACTAAAGTTCATAACGATCAGTTTCCCATTGATGAATTAGCACAGTTTGGTTATCACTTACATTATCACGGACAAAAAGGGCATTATGGAGTAGCGTTGTTAACCAAGCAACAACCTTTGTCTGTGCAATGTGGCTTTCCAAACGATAGTGATGATGCTCAGTGTCGTTTGATCATAATTGAGTTACCTACTAGTCAAGGTAATTTAACAATAATTAATGGTTATTTTCCTCAAGGTGAAAGTTTACATCATGAAATTAAATACCCTGCTAAACGTAAATTTTATAATGATTTAATACAGTATTTACAAGATCGTCAATTAAATAATCAACTAACTTTAGTCATGGGCGATATGAATATTTGCCCAACCGATTTAGATATAGGCATTTCCGAAGATAGCCGTAAACGATGGCTTCGTACAGGAAAATGTTCATTTTTACCGGAAGAACGAAAATGGATAAACAACTTAATGTCTCTCGGTTTTATTGATACTTACCGCAATGCTCACCCAACTGAACTTGAGTATTCTTGGTTTGATTATCGTACTAAAGGTTTTGAAACCCATAATGGGTTAAGAATTGATTTAATATTAGCTAGTCAAAAAATGATGACTTATTGTAAACAAACGGGTATTGATTATGATATTCGTGCAATGATAAAACCATCTGATCATGCACCAATTTGGGCTCAATTTGATTTAGCATAAACCTTTATAGTTATAATATAGTTGTAATACAGTTGTAATAAGGACAATAGCATGCAAAGCAATTCGATTTTATCAGTGAAAGATCTTAATCAAATGGTTAAAGAGTTGCTTTGTGATGCTATTGGTCAGATCTGGTTAATAGGTGAAATATCAAACTTTTCACGTCCATCATCAGGTCATTGGTATTTTTCGTTAAAAGACGATAGTGCACAAGTACGCTGTGCTATGTTTCGCAACAGCAATTTTCGTGCAGGTTTTATCCCACAAAATGGGCAACAAGTTTTAGTTAGGGCCACAGTGACACTATATGAGGCACGTGGTGAATACCAACTGGTTATTGATAAAATCCAAGCAGCAGGTACGGGATTATTACAGCAAAAGTTTGAGCAACTAAAACAAAAGCTGTCTGAGGAAGGTTTATTTGATTCTATCAATAAACAGCCATTACCAGAAAACATTCGCACAGTTGGAATTATCACTTCATCAACGGGTGCAGCATTGCATGATATTTGTCAGATATTAAAACGCCGAGATCCAAGTTTGCATTTAATTATTTATCCAACACAAGTACAGGGTAATGAAGCGGCAGGGCAGATCGCTAACATGATTCACATTGCCAACATTCGTCAAGAATGTGATGTATTAATTGTTGGACGAGGTGGTGGCTCGCTTGAAGACTTATGGTCATTTAATGAAGAAGTGGTAGCCAGAGCTATTTTTGCTAGTCAAATACCTATTGTGAGTGCGGTTGGGCATGAGATTGATTTTACGATTGCCGATTTTGTGGCTGATGTTAGAGCGGCAACCCCATCTGCGGCAGCCGAGCTTGTTAGTCGAGACAGTTTACAACAAGTAAAGCGTTTACAAGTTCAACAGCAGCATTTATCCATGGCAATGGATTATTATTTAATGCAATGCCGAGAAAAGCTCAATAAATGGCGACACCAATTACAGACTCAACATCCACAAACAAAGCTAGAAAAACAATTAAATCAACTTTTAGCTTATCGCCATTCATTATCTGAAAATATTCAGCAATATTTGCTCAGACTATCAAATCGCCATAATTCACTCGATAAAAGACTATTACGAGTATCTCCACAAAATAATATTACCTATTTAGGGCAACTTACTTGGCAAAAACAGCAACAATTAATTAATTTAATTAAACAAAAGTTAATAAAATCACAACATCAATTTGTTTTACAAACCTCTCAACTTAACAACGTTAGTCCGCTAGCTACTCTCGAACGAGGTTATTCAGTTACCACCGACCAAAACAACACAGTGGTTCGTCGCTCTGAACAAGTCACGGTGGGTGACATTATCGTAACAAAGCTGAAAAAAGGTAAACTTGTTAGCCAAATTACAAAAATTAACGAATAAAATAATTATATTTAAAGATAATAGATAAACCTATTTTACTAATCTTTAGTATCATTTTTGCAATTCTGGTGATCGCTAGTATATAATCTAAACAATAGGAAATTATTATATTATTTAGAGAGTTTATGCATTATCCAATCGGTATTGATTTAGGCACTACAAACAGTTTAATTTGTGTTTGGCAAGATGGTAAAACTGTCCTCATTCCTAACTCAATTGGTGAAGTTGTTACACCATCTGTAGTTAGTGTTGATGAAGACGATTCTATTTTAGTCGGACATGCGGCATTGTCTCGTTTAACCACTCATCCAAATCGCAGTGCAGCAGCATTTAAACGCTTTTTAGGTTCAAATAAAGTTTTCGAATTAGGTGACAAAAAATTTACGCCAACTGAACTTTCAGCCATTATTTTAAAATCATTGAAAGCAGATGCAGAGGTTTTTTTAAACCAAGAAGTTCGTGATGTTGTCATTTCTGTTCCTGCTTATTTTAATGATGAACAACGCAAGCAAACTCGCTTTGCTGCCGAGTTAGCAGGATTAAATGCTGTACGCTTAATCAATGAACCAACAGCAGCCGCTATGGCATACGGATTACATGAAGATCAATCGGGTAATACTTTAGTATTTGATTTAGGTGGTGGTACGTTTGATGTAACAGTGCTTGAATATTCAATGCCCATTATTGAAGTGCATGCTTCTGCTGGTGATAACTATTTAGGTGGTGAAGATTTTACCCAAGAGCTTGTTAAAGTTTGCTTAAGTGAATGGAACCTTAAAAAGCAAGATATTCCGACCGATGATTATGCTCGCTTATTAGATTTAGCCGAACAACTAAAATGTAAATTAAACGGTGAACAATCACACACCTTAACTTGGGTTTGGCAAGATAAGCAGTGGCAATTTTCCTTAAACGAAAGCCGAGCTAAAACACTATGGTTACCATTACTTAATCGCTTACGAGCACCAATTGAACAGGCATTAAGTGATGCCCGATTAAAACCTAATCAACTTGAACATATTGTATTAGTGGGTGGTTCATCACAATTGGGAGTGGTACGAGAGCTGGTAACCAAATTATTTGGTAAATTACCGTATCGCCATATCAATCCGACAACGATTGTTGCACAAGGAGCCGCGGTTCAAGCGGCTTGTCGATTGCGAAATGCCGATGTTGAAGAAGTCATTTTAACTGATGTGTGCCCTTATACGCTAGGGATTGAAAGTTGTTCAAATAATGTCAGTGGGTTATTTTCACCCATTATTGAACGTAATACCATTGTACCGACATCAAAAGTAAAAACATTTTACACAACGCACCCTCAGCAAAAAGCGATATGTATTTCGGTTTATCAAGGTGAAAATCCACGCGTTGAAAATAATGTTTTAATTGATGAGTTTGAAGTGCCTTTAACACCAATGGAAAGAACACAAGGAATTGATGTCCGCTTTAGTTATGATCTAAATGGCTTATTAGAAGTTGATGTGGTTTTGCTTGAAACAGGTAAGCAACATGGAAAAGTAATTGATCATAGTCCAATTGGATTAACAGACAAACAAAAACAAGACAGTCATGATCGCTTGAAAGCACTTAAAATTCACCCTCGCGACGAAATGCCGAATCGTACTTTATTAGCAAGGCTAGAACGTGCATGGGCACAATCATTGGGTGATGAACGACTATTAATTGGATCATATATCGAAGTTTTTATGGAAGTACTAAATAGACAAAATTCTGAAGAAATTAACGAAATTCGTTGTGAAATTGAATCTAATCTACAAGATCTGAATCGATAACCAATAAAATTTAAAAAATATAAAAAGTCCTCTTTTTTAGACATAAAAAAGAGGACTTTAATTTGTTTACTTTTCCTTTTCTTTGCTTGTTTCTTCTACGGGTGATCCAAAACGGTTAGTGTATTTGACACCAGAAACCCAAAATGGCGCAAAAAATAAGAAAAAAACTAATATTTCGGCCAAAAAACCGATGAGCGGTTCACCTTTATCGATATCATTAAAACGTCGTTTTAAAGCAAAAACCATATTGGTTACAGCAATAGAATAACAAATCATAGAAAAAGTAGGACTATTCAATTCAAAATTGTTGTTAAATACGGTCATCAATCCTAACACAATGAAGCTACAACATAATTGTATAATAAAACCTTTTATATTAGTTCGCCCTTTCCAACGCCAAAACTGCCACCATTTATTTTTAGGTAATGGCTGTGATTCCAGTTTTTGTTGATTTTCATGATTTTTTGCTATAAGTAATGACGCACAAAGCCGTAAGACTAAATCATTGTCACTGTTGTTTTTAAACTTGTATAACCTTTCAAGTTCACTTTCATC
This sequence comes from Gilliamella sp. Occ4-3, assembly GCF_001690675.1. Taxonomy (NCBI): domain Bacteria; kingdom Pseudomonadati; phylum Pseudomonadota; class Gammaproteobacteria; order Orbales; family Orbaceae; genus Gilliamella; species Gilliamella sp. Occ4-3. The sequence goes on along the minus strand of NZ_LZHR01000055.1, from coordinate 7,918 downwards.
GCATATACCGTAAGAGTTAGATAAACGTTTAGCAATGGTTACTATTTCATCAACCAGTTCGGTATAATTGTATTTTATTTTATCATCAGATGATAGTGACTCCCAATTTTTTGGTAGAGCTGTTGATATTTTTATTAACTCTTTATTATCGCCAGTAATATCTTGTAACATTGTATTTAATTTTGTTTTTTGATTGGGCTTATTAAATACTATGGTGTATAAAATCATCAAGTAGAGAGGGTTTTGTTTCGCTAATTTAGGATGCCATACTTGTTCAAATTTTTGCTCAATTTCGTTAAAATCAATGCTATCAGGTGTATCATCAATATACGATTCAATTGAATTTGGATAATTTATTAAAATGCAATCAATTAACTTACTGTCATTGTTAATCAGATTATATAACTCTGTTTCATTTTGCCAGTTTCCTTGTTTAAAAATATTAATAAGAGGGGATAGCAAATTATCATCCGGTAGTTGGAATGTATTATTTTCAGTTTGAAGATATTTGGCCGTTGCAAAGGGTTGATTGGCAATTGATATAACTAATAAACAATTACGATACCATTGCCAATAGGCATTTTTATTACTTGAACAGATAGAAGCATCTGGGGGAGCTGGTAGTTTGTAAGGTATTCGTATTGTAAGAAAAGCTACCCAATCATACATTTCCATATATGAATAATCTAAATTATTATAAAGATGAAATATGGCAACATAAGGCAAATAATCAAGCCTATCTAGCCATAAACGACAATAAAAACAATGATTATCTTCAGAGTTAGGATCAAATTTAGCTGGGATAGGCGCATTTTCATCACTATCATATAGCCAAGCTTTAAACTCTTGTACGGGTGGTAGTTCTGATAACCATGTTAGATTTTGTCGTGCTTGCCGTTGTAAATTTTGCAAAATAAATTGTTCAAATGGATCATCGCTGCGTTCATCAAGAATTTCTTGCAATAACCTTTCATTACCGTGGCGAAGCATGATGGCATGGCGATATAAGCGATACAATCGATTGGTACCGTCATCAAGTAACAGCATGGATAAAACTTGTCTATAATTCCAATTTACATTTAACGCCCAATCAATAAAATTGGCTATTTCAGGGGAATAATCGCTAGCCTCTAGTCCTGCTAATCGTGAAACAGTTGTTGCTGTTAGCTGAGGTATTGCATTTAAATAATTTTCAGTATTATTTATAGCAATACAGTAAGAATTATTAAGAGCCATAACTAATAATGGTAAGTAATTTTTTTCAAAATAAGTACACCACCCCGCTATCCAGCTTTCTGCTTTTTGTTGATAATGACCTGAATAGTACAACTCTAACCAAGCTTGTAAGGCATTTTGTTTATCTTCGAGCAAACTATATTGGATAGCGGCAATATATTTCCACTCGATAATAATATTTTCATCTTCATCGCCTTCGGCAATGCATTTTAAAGCATAATCTAAAATAGATTGATTTTTTAGGCTCGCAGTACTATGCCAATGAGCAAATTCGAGCATAAATTTCTTATCATCAGGAAGATAAATAATGGTATCTTGAGCTAAAAATGCATAAACATCTTCTGATCTACGTTCCCAAAATAACCATTTGGCATTATATATATAATCGATAGTTGCATTTTGTAGTGTTTTATTGGTTGTTGGCAAACATGTGTAATCAAATAAATCACCGCGATCAATATGATTTAAATAACTATCATACTTTTCAAAATCATCGGTAAATTGGATCATTAGCTGTTGTCGCCAACGTAAACTATCAGCTAATAGTTTGACACATGACTCTGATATATTTTTTGATTCATAACTTATTTCTAGCAATCGCCATTTTACAGAATCAATAACTGCCATTGAGTAGTCATAAAATGAACCAATAAATTTTTGCCACTCGTTAACATTAAAACAGCGTCGAGGATCATCTAACAATGTTTGATAAGCCTCACAAATTTCATTGGCTTTAAGCTGTTCTTCTGTTAAGGATACTGATACTTCTTGTTGTTCTGATTCAGACTTAGGTTCATCGGCCATTGTTTCGGGCGATTGTGCATATTTTATTGCTGACTCATAGGCTTCGCGTAATGCTTTAAAACCATCGGGATCAGTTTCAGGATGATATGAAGGTAATTGTGCTCGATATGCTTGACGAATAGCCACTTGATCGGTTGTTTTTTCAATGCCTAACAGTTGCCAAATATTTTCATTCATGACCAATCATACTCCATTAGTGACTCGGGTTTTTCTAGTTCTTCAATATCTATATACCAAGATAAACGATTATGTGGGGCATCTTTATCTTCATGTAAATTTGCCATGGTATGAGCGCGTGATGCTCGAGTCAATTCACAGCGTAATGTTTCTAAGTCTTCTTTGCTATTGAGTGATATCCAATATTGATAACCAACAAACCAGCCTGTAAAGTAATGGTGCCAGTTTCTATAATAATATTGACAACGGAGTCCTATTCGAGAAAGGATCCATAAGGCCTCTTGTTCGGTGATATATTTATTAGTAGTACCATTTCGTAAGATATATCCCATTCGAGCATAATCCCAACTACGGATACCTGCAGTACCACACACAGAAAAGGTTTGTTTGACAAAATCAAGCAAAACTTTTTGATAGTCATCTTGTTCTTGATAATGGTCATACCAATCAAATTCGGAAAGTCGAGAATACATCAAATAATATTTAGACAATGCTGAAGCGTGCCCATCATCAACCATGCCGAACACACAGTTAAGTAAAGTTTCACGGGAATCAATAGCCCAACTCTCTTTCATATCAACAAAATCTCGATCTGGATAAAAAAATGGCGAAGTATAACTAGCTCCATTTTCTATGTTTATTACAACCATTGGTGCAGATAAACCATATAGCCAATCAACACAATCTTGATTCATATTTGTATTCCAATCATCTAATTTATTTTATTTATTACCAAAAGATAGCAGATTTTACACTAAAATAACAATTGAAATTCAAATAGAAATCTATGGTATGGTTAAGTTTAATAAAATATAAATACTGCTATAAGCTAGCATAAATCATAAAATTATTTGCAAATCAATATCTACAAGGCATAATACAAACAATTTATTGAAATTTGATTATTACAGAGTAATAAATCATAAGGAGTTATAGTGAAAAAAGTTAGCTTAATAGTAATGTTAATTTCTTGCGCATTAACATTACAAGGCTGCGTTGCTGCCTTTATAGGAATTGGTGCAGGGGCTACGGCAAAAGTTGCAACCGATCCTCGTACTGCGGGTACTCAAGTTGATGATACAACACTTAGTTCACGCATGAGCATGAAAATAAAAAATAATGGACCATTTTTTATTGGTTCTCGTATTGTTACTAGTGCTTATGGTGGTAATATTCTGTTAACTGGACAAGCAAATAATGAACAAGTTGAAAAAGCTGAAAGTCTTGCTTACCAAGTTGAAGGAGTAAAAAAAGTCTATAACCAAATTCGTATTGGAGAGCCTGTTGGTGCAGGGACTATTACCAATGATACATGGATAACGACTCAAGTTAAATCTCAGTTAGTTTTAGATGCCAAAACAAAAGCTCGCAAAATTAAAGTAGTAACTGAAAATGGCGAAGTTTTCTTAATTGGTATTGTTACGTCAGAAGAAGGTAAAGTAGCAGCCGAAATTGCAAGTAAAGTCCGTGGTGTAAAAAAAGTGATCACACTATATACGTATACTGAAGATTAAATAGTGACTATACAAAAGACAGGGGGGCGATTAGCCCCCTTTTTTATACAACTGATTTAATACGCTCAATTAATTTAGTAACCCCTTGCAAACGAGATTGGCTTAACTCATCAGAAATTTTCAATTGGCTTAATAAGGATTGAAAATCGAGCGTTGCAATTTCTTGCGCTGTTTTATTATTAGCAACAATAATTAAGATTGCCAATAATCCTTTCACTATTCGACCTTCACTATCACCACTAAAAACATAGGTATCATCTGTCTGTTTTTGATAAGTCAACCAAACTCGGTTTTCGCAGCCATTGACTTGATTTTGCGCTGTCTTTTGCTCTTCAGGAAAATCAGGCAATTGCTTTGCTAACATCACTAACTGTCGATAACGATCTTGCCAATTATGTTGCTTTGCGAATAATTCGGCTAAGCTTTGCTGTGATAGCATAATATTGACCTATTTACGATTAAATGTTTGTAAAAAAGTTTCAGGAAACTATACGTTTCAGTATAAAATCACACTAATATTTCAATTACATTTTGCAATACTGAAATAAATTTTTCCACATCTTGCTGATTATTATATGGCATCAATGAAACACGAACCACTCCGTGGCATCCTAATTTATTCATCAAAGGCTGGGCACAAAGCTCACCAGTACGGATGGCAATATTTTGTTCACTTAACAAAATAGCAATATCATTATGATGAATATTATTGATATTAAAAGTGATTATCGGGCTATCATCCACACTATAAAATTGAATATCGGCAAATTGGTTTAGTTGTGATTTTGCATAATAAGCTAGCTGTTTTGTGTAGTTTTCAGCTTGCTCATTATCCCAACTTTTTAACCACTCAAGTACGGAATTAAAACCAACAATACCTGCAATATTAGGCGTACCAGCTTCAAATTTATAAGGAAGATCTTCTTGAATAAAATCATCAAACGAAGCACTTTTTAGCATTTTACCGCCACCATGCCAAACCGACATTAGCTCAAGTAATGCCTTTTTACCATATAAAACGCCAAGCCCCGTTGGACCATACAATTTATGGGTAGAAAAGGCATAAAAATCGATATCTAATTGGTTAACATTAATTGCATGATGAACAACACCTTGCGCACCATCCACCACTAAAACCGCATCATATTGATGAACAATGTTGCTTATTGTAGCTAAATCAGGGCAAAATCCAGTGACGTTTGACATTTGAGTCACTGCAACAATCTTGGTCTTAGCTGACATTAACGACGATAACTCATTAACATCCGACGACCACTTAACGACTTTAGCCCCCGTTTGCTTAGCCACAATCAACCAAGGTAACAAATTACTATGATGCTCTAATTCACTCACAATAATTTCATCGTTGGGTTGTAACAACGATCGAGCATAGCTTTGCGCAATTAAGTTAATTGACTCGGTTGCACCTCGTGTCCAGATAATTTCAGCACTACTATTAGCGTGAACCAAATCGGCAACATTTTGTCTTGCCTTATCAATTGTTGCAGTTACTTGCAAAGCATCTTGGTGTAAACTACGTTTTGCAGTAGCAGTATTCTGGGCATAATACACAAGTGTCGCATCAATCATTGATAGCGGTTTAAGTGCTGTTGCTGCCGAATCAAGATATACGCTTTCACTATTAAGTGCAGGAAAATTTGCCCGAAACTGTTCAGGCAGAAAATGCTTATTGGGTAAGTTCAAGTCCGGCAATCCCATTCCAGTAACCATTACAATCTCGGTTATGTTCAATTTGCAGTGGATTTAATCCATCTTCGTTAGCTTTAAACTGCTTAATAATATCAAGTGTTTCAATACCAAGTGGTGAAATTCTAACGATATCAACCAATCCTTTCATCTCTTTTAGATTATTTCCCAAATTGTAACAATAACCGCTTTGAGTCTGAATGCCGTTTAACACAAATACTTTCTGTTGTTCTTGTGAAAACACCTCACGTCCAACAGGATACTTAATACAACAAGTTTCGCATTTATCTTTAGGCTTATCTTCCGATCTTGCGGTAAAACAGCGAGCTGAATAAGCTAAAGGTAAATAACCATAACTAAACACTTCAACTTCAAAATTTCGTGCGATATTTAAACTCTCAAACTGTTTAAGCACATTACTCAACCAATCACGAGAAAGCTCAACCGGCATACACCAGCGAACCATACCTTGTTTTTGTAATAATTTTAAAGTTAAAGCGTTATAACAGTTAATAGCCGGACCTGCAACAAAGGGTAATTTATGCTCATGCGCAACATTAATGGCAGCTAAATCGTTTGCTTCGACTAAAAACTCCCCATTATTAACCAATTGCCGTAAGTCATTTAATTCTGATGGTGCTTCAAGTAAAGCTAATGTAGAAAGCACTACCTGTTTACCAGATTTAGCAATCTCTTTTGCTAATTCAATCCAGTTTGGTACTTTCATTTCACGGCGCTTGGTACAAACCGTTTCGCCCATATAAATAATATCCGCTTGACTCTCTTTGGCGGCATAATAAAAAGCTTCTGTTTCAGTTTTAGGCCAATAATAAAGTACTGGTCCTAATGCGTATTTCATGGTTTTGCTCACTATATTTATGTTAGATCTTTTTCAATGATTTACGTTGATGCTGTTAGCACATTACCTATTGCTAACTCACCTTATTGCCATTTACGGTGATAAGCACCTAAAGTTGTTTGTGTGCCTTCTGACACCGAACCAAGCGTATCTATCCAACGTTGTTCGACCTGAAATGATTGTGGATTGGCCTTATAGCGATCAATAGCCTGCCTCCATATTTTTGTCACTTGCTCGACATAAGCAGGACTACGCTGACGACCTTCTATTTTGACCGATGTAATGTTTGCAGCAAACAGTTCAGGCAATAGCTCAATGGTATTCAAACTTGTTGGCTCCTCGATCGGATGATAAAGCTCATCTCCAACAAAATAACGACCTTTACATAGTGTTGGATAGCCAGCATTCTCACCTTTCTTATGACAATCAATTAACACATTATTCAGTCTTGACTCCAGTCCTTTCTCGGTTTCTTCCCAACGAACAAATTTGGCAGGCGAACAAGCGCCAACGGTATTAGGGGATTGGCCAGTTAAGTAAGATGACAAATAACATCGACCTTCCGCCATAATACACAAACTACCAAAAGCAAACACTTCAAGCGGAACGGGTGAAACTTGCGATAACTGTTTAACTTGATGCATCGAAAGTACGCGAGGTAAAACAATGCGATGTACCTGAAAATTATTATAGTAAAACTTAATCGACTCTTCATTGGTCGACGACGCTTGTACAGAAACATGACGCTCAAGATTAGGGTATTTTTCAGCCGCATAATCAAGCATAGCAAGATCGGCAATAATTAAAGCATCAGCACCAATATTAGCCGCAGTATCGACCGCATATTGCCAACGCTGAAAATTTTCTGGATGGGCAAAAGTATTAATAGCAATATGCAATTTTTTGCCGTATTTGTGTACATAATCTGAAGCTTCAATCAATCGCTTTTCATTAAAATTTAAACCAGCAAAATGACGGGCATTGGTATCGTCTTTCAAACCAATATAAACAGCATCAGCGCCATTATCAATGGCCACTTTTAATGATGGTAAAGATCCCGCTGGACAAAGAAGTTCCATAATTATTCCTAACTCAATTTTTATAGTTTATACCCTCTGTATTATGCAATAATTCAGAGGGTAATGCGAATAGAAAGCGATATAGTTAACTAAAAAAACATCAGATGCTTGGTTTATTGTATAAACAGTAATTCCTACAAATTATATGAACAACAATGACAGGTAAAAATCGAGTACAAACGATTACATGCATTACTCTTGGAACGGCATTTTTGGAAAATATTTTATACCACATCTAATTGTAGATTTTATAATCAGTATAAATAAAATTTTGGTTAAGTACAAAAATAAGATATATGGCAATATTTATAATGCGAATAAAAAATATAAAAAAAAGAGTAAAAATATTTGTCATTTGCTTGGTTTTTATACTAAGGAATATCCTAAAAAATATGTTCATTGAATAAAAATAGTTCATTATTTATCAACTTTTTACACTATTTTAATGATAAAGATATCTAGGTTTTTTATGGGTAAAGTATTAATAATATTTGTAATTTTATCAAAAATTGTAGAAAAATAGAGTAATTTATTATATCATA